>CALXUV010000074.1 GCA_944391815.1 uncultured Clostridia bacterium
TATGTCAGTCTTTTACCGCTTGTATATTTTAAGACTGAAAACTTTTTCCTGAAAATAGTTCTGCCAAAACTGCTTTTTTGTCGGTGCAAACTCGAACTCAGTTTTTACTATGTCAGTCTTTTACCGCCCTTACATTACAAGGCAAGTTTCAGCAAAACCGCTCCTTTTCACAATAAACCCAAAACATAAAACTAAAAAATAAAACCAATCTTCTCTCAAAACAAAACCAGCGCCTGCGGCTATCCGAGCAGGCGCTGATATTTACGGAAAGCTCAGCTTTCTCATTTTGCGTAATCAACAGCTCTGCTTTCTCTTATGACATTGATTTTGATCTGTCCGGGGTACTCCAGATTTTCCTCAATCTTTTTGACTATATTCCGGGCGACCAGAACCATTTGTTCGTCATCGACTTCCTCAGGTTTCACCATTATCCGGACCTCTCTGCCCGCCTGGACCGCAAATGACTTTTCAACGCCGTCGAAACCGTTGGCAATCTCTTCAAGTTTTTGCAGTCTCTTTATATAATTTTCAAGATTTTCTCTTCTTGCTCCCGGTCTTGCTGCCGATATCGCATCCGCCGCCTGTACAATCACAGCTATAACCGACTGCGGCTCAACGTCACCGTGATGCGCCTCGATCGCGTGAATTACTTCGGCATTTTCCTTGTATTTTCTTGCTATGTCAACTCCGAGCTGTACATGTGAACCCTCAACCTCGGCTGTAAGTGCCTTACCTATATCGTGCAGAAGACCGGCACGTTTGGCAAGCACGCTGTCAACACCGAGTTCATCCGCAATTATTCCGGATATGTAGGCAACTTCCAGCGAATGTGTAAGAACATTCTGTCCGTAGCTTGTACGGTATTTGAGTCTTCCGAGGAGTTTTACTATCTCAGGACTGATAGCATGTATTCCGACCTCAAAGGTTGCTCTTTCTCCGGCAGCCTT
This sequence comes from uncultured Clostridia bacterium, assembly GCA_944391815.1. GTDB lineage: Bacteria > Bacillota > Clostridia > Oscillospirales > CAG-272 > SIG673. Next base: position 948 of record CALXUV010000074.1, read on the forward strand.
TATTTCGCTTTCCACTTCACGGCGGGCCTTGTCCACCATATCTTCAATACGGGTTGGATGAATTCTTCCGTCCGCAATCAGCTTTTCAAGCGTAAGTCTTGCTATTTCTCTTCTCACAGGGTCGAAGCACGAAACCGTAATTGCTTCGGGAGTGTCGTCTATAATCAGGTCAACTCCGGTAAGCTGTTCGATCGAACGTATATTTCTTCCTTCTCTTCGTATGATTCTTCCCTTCATGTCGTCATTCGGAAGGGTTACCGTGGATACCGTTGTTTCCGAAACATGATCCGAAGCGCATCTCTGTATTGCAAGCGAGATTATGTTCTTGGCTTTTCTGTCCGCTTCTTCTCTGAGTCTTGATTCGATTTCTATGATTTTCAGTGCCGCATCGTGCTGCACGTCTTCTTCGATTTTCGAAAGCAGCTCTGCTTTTGCTTCTTCTTTTGTGCATCCGGCTATTCTCTGCAGCTCAGTCATATGCGCCGCAAGTAGCCGGTCTATTTCTTCTTTTGCAGCATCAGCTTCCCTTATCTTTTCGGTAAGCTGCTCGCTTTTTTTGTCCAGAATTTCGTTTTTCCTGTCGAGCGCATCCTCTTTTGAAAGAATACGTTTTTCCTGTCTGCTCAGCTCAAAGCGCTGTTCTTTGATTTCCTTTTCGGCTTCGTTCTTTTCTTTCAGTATCTGTTCCTTAGCTTCCAGCACCGCTGTTTTTTTACTGTTTTCGGCTTCTTTTGCAGCCTCGTCAACTATTCTTTTGGCTTCAAGTTCCGCCGAGCCTATTTTCGACTCAGCTGTTCTTTTGCGATGTTTAAAACCAAGGAAGAAGAAAATGCTACCGAAAGCGGCACCCGAAACAAGTGCCGATACAATTATTGCAATCGCAATTGGTGGCATATTGTCCTCCGTATAAATTTTTACTATGCTTTTGTGCTCCCGGCAGATAGCATTCCGGGTTATATTCAAGGCACATTTACACGACATATATTGTATACTTTTTTTAAGGAGTTGTCAAGGGTTTTTTAAAATAAAAGGTTAAATATATAATAAAACTGTAAATTCGGACAGCATAAAGCCGGGAGTTGATTAAGTTTTTCCACAGCCGATTGACAAAACTTTTCGATACTGTTATAATTAAACAGTCGTGCTGCCCCGGCAGTTTCGTAAAAAACGGTTATTTACTCTTTTCTATGGGTTCAGGTCCGCGGTTAATTTAAAAAGGAAATCATCATGAAAATACTGAAAAACATCAATATCAGCGTAAAAAGCGTACTGTTATGCGTTGCGGGTTCGGTCATCCTCGCTTTCGGACTTTACAACATACACTCTATATCAGGAGTTACCGAAGGCGGTGTGCTCGGACTGACTCTGTTTTTTTATAACATCTTTAATATTTCACCCGCAGTTTCGGGTTTCATACTGAACGTTCTCTGTTACCTTATCGGGGTTAAAACTCTGGGTAAGAATTTTATTGTCCATTCGGCAATATCAGGAATTACATTTTCTGCCGCTTATGCCGTTTTCGAAATATTTCCGCCGATATACCCGCAGATTGCTGAGAATTCTCTGATTTGCTCGGTTGCGGGTGCGCTGTTTGTCGGTATCGGAGTCGGACTCTGTGTCCGTGCCGGAGGTGCGCCGAGCGGCGACGACGCTCTTGCCATGGCTTTCTCAAAAATTCTGAGGGTTAAGATTCAGTATGTATATCTGGCAACCGATCTTATCGTTCTTGCACTGTCGCTTATCTACATTCCGATCGGAAAAATCGTATATTCTCTGCTTACAGTTGTGATTTCAGGTCAGCTGATCGGTCTGGTTTCAAGAAAAAAACCGAAAACCTCTGTCAAAAACAAAGCTTCAAATACCGAAAGTTCCGGCAAAACAGAAGAAAAAAACTGCAGGTCTGAGTAACTGTACTCTTAACCCGTATTTTGACTTTTTTAATTCACACGGTATTTTTTAAACATTATCACAAAAAACTGAGATACGCAAAATTCAAATTTCCGACTTTTTCGGCGTAAAAAAACAAAAAAATCACCCGCATCCAAAGTGAACTGTCCGCACAATTTGGGGCAGTTCACAAAAGATGAAGGGTGATTTTTATTACTTATGGGTAATCGGTAATTATCCGAAAACTGACGCCATTCCGCATTTCTTGATTTCAGATTTTACTACAACAAGTAAACCTCTACGTCAGACGCCTTCTGTAACCGGAGAGCAGGCTGACCGCCGGACATTTTGCTTATCCGGGGTTCAGACTTTCTGCCGGCTCACTTCCCGGCGTTTTGAGATTAACTGTTTATTTAAATTATTTAAACGTTTTCGGAAATCAACTAACGGCAACAAACAAAAGTTTGCAAAATCCGTTTTAAGGCTTCAACCGGAAATTTTATTGTTTTCGGGTTAAACTTTCCGGCTGATTCTTTCCTTATTTCAGAACAAACCATTTTCCGAACGTTACCCTGCATACGGGTTTGTCACTCCAAATCAGCCGGAGCCCGATGCGTATTTTATCACTGGTTACCAGGGCAAGAAGTTGCTTCCCTTAAGTTTGAGTATAGCTTCCGCAAAGAAGTAGTCGCCGTAAATTATCGGCATATGCATTCCGCCGCCGTACCTTTCAGAGCCCATCTGAAGTATGCTGTCTTCGGTATCGCTCCAGTCACACCATGCCTTCTCCATAGCTTTAAGCATTTTGATTGCCGCCGAAAGATACATATTTTTCTCGTGTTCGGGGCAGTTCTTGGCTATTTCGATAAGTCCGCAGGCGGCTATTGTACCGGCTGTCGAATCGTAATAAACCGGCTCGTCAGGGGCACGGAAGTCGATAAGCGGCAGCCATTCGGTATTCATTACGTTGCTTATGAAATAGTGCGCAACCTTCTTAGCGGTATCGAGATATCTCTCCTCTTTGGTGTGTATATAACTGAGGATAAAGCCGTAAAGCGCCCATGCCGCACCTCTCGACCAGCAGGATCCGACTCCGTAACCCTGTCCGCCTTTTGTTTCAAGAACGGTGTCCGGAACATCGGGATCGTGTACGACAATGTGATTTACCGAACCGTCGGGACGGACATGGTCACGCATTGCCATATCGGCATATCTTATTGCGATTTTCTTGAATCTCGTATCTCCGATTTCATTGGTTGCCCAGTAAAGCTGGGGAATATTCATCATACAGTCGATAATTGTCCAGCCGCCGTTGTCTTTTCCGTTCCATGAACGGATGTAATCGCCTTCAACGTTGTATCTGCTCATCAGAGTCATGGCAGCAAGGAGATCACGGTTTCTCGATGCTTTGTCTCCGGTAAGCTTGTAAGATGCACCGCTCATTATGTGCCACATAAATCCGACGTCATGGTGAATGCTGTCCATGTACTTGAACGCACCATCCATTATCTTCTCGGCATTCTGTGCAGTTTCCTTGTAGCAGTCTTTGCCGGTACCGGCGTACATAAGCCACATAAGACCGCCCCAGAAACCGTTTGTCCACCAAAGTATGTCTTTGCCTTCCGTTCTGCTGTTATGAACTCCGTTTTTGGTTGTATACGGAATTTTATCTCTGCTTTTTACGGCAGTCACGGAAAGTTTCTTGTCAAGTTTTGCGAAAGTCTCGTCTATCCACTTGCGGTTCTGTTCAATAATTTTATCGTAACTCATAAAAACGTTCTCCGTTCTTTATTTTTATCGATCAGGTAAAATCGTCTGTTCCCGTCACCAGGGAAGGAACTTCGAGCCTCTCAGCTTAAGCACCGCTTCGGTAAAGAAATAGTCGCCGTAAATTATCGGCATGTGCATTCCGGAACCGTATCTTTCAGAGCCCATCTGAAGTATACTGTCGTTGGTATCGCTCCAGTCGCACCATTCTTTCTCCATAGCTTTGAGCATTTTGATTGCCGCCGAAAGATACATGTTTTTCTCAAATTCGGGGCAGTTTTTGGCTATCTCTATAAGTCCGCAGGCGGCTATTGCGCCGGCTGTCGAATCATAGTACACCGGCTCTTCGGGAGCACGGAAGTCAAGCAGAGGCAACCATCCTGTACTTTCGGCATTCATAATGAAATACTGTGCAACTTTTTTTGCCGTGTCGAGATATCTTTCCTCTTTTGTGTGTATGTAGCTGAGAACAAAGCCGTACAGCGCCCATGCCGCACCTCTTGACCAGCAGGATCCGACACCGTAGCCCTGACCGCCGAGAGTTTCAATAACAACATCCGGATTTTCAGTATCGTGAACTACAATGTGATTTACCGATCCGTCGGGACGTACGTGATCACGCATTGCCATATCGGCATATCTCATTGCGATCTTTTTGAATCTGGTGTCGCCGATTTCGTCAGAAGCCCAGTAAAGAAGCGGAATATTCATCATACAGTCAATAATGGTCCAGCCGGTATTATCATCTTTTGACCAGTTATTCCATGAGCGGATATAATCGCCTTCAACGTTGTATCTGCTCATCAGTGACATGGCGCAGAAAAGATTTTTGTTTCTCGCTTCGGCGTTACCGGTAAGGCGGTAATTTGCTCCGGCAAGAATATGCCACATAAATCCGACGTCATGGTGAAGTTTTTCAACATCCTCAAACGCCTTGTCTTCTATTTCCTCACTGCGGAGCGCCGTTTTTTTGTAATCCTCGTTACCCGTTGCTTCGTACATAAGCCACATAAGACCGCCCCAGAAACCGTTTATCCAGCCGTGGACGTCTTTGGATCTGTCATCGTGTACTCCGTCTTTTGTGGTATAAGGTATTTTGTCCCTGCTTTTTACGGCAGTTACGGAAAGTTTCTTATCAAGTTTTGCGAAAGTCTCGTCTATCCATTTGCGGTTTTGCTCGATTATTTTTTCGTAACTCATTTTTTCACCTCGTATGTCGGATTTCCGACATTTTAGTTATTTTATTTTGTCATAAAACCGGAAGTCATAGCTCTCTCGGAAGCGAAGACGCCATCTGAACTTTCAGATTTGATTTCTGAAAATCGGATACGCCCCTTCGCCATGAAATTTATCGTAAAGTCACCGTAATGAAGTCAGACGCTGTGCGGTGTAACTGTACAGCCACACCGCGGTCAATCGTCTTCGGTGTTTGCTTACTGAGGCTGCTTTCCGATATAAGCAAGGATACCACCGTCAACGTAAAGGATATGTCCGTTTACGAAGTTGGAAGCGTCAGAAGCAAGGAATACCGCGGGTCCTCCGAGGTCTTCGGCTTCTCCCCAGCGAGCCGCAGGAGTTTTTGCGACTATGAAGGAATCAAACGGATGGCGGCTTCCGTCGGGCTGACGCTCACGAAGCGGAGCGGTCTGCGGGGTAGCTATGTAGCCGGGGCCGATGCCGTTACACTGAATATTGAATTCTCCGTACTCGGAAGCTATGTTCTTTGTGAGCATTTTGAGTCCGCCCTTTGCCGCAGCGTATGCGGAAACAGTCTCTCTTCCGAGCTCACTCATCATTGAGCAGATATTGATGATCTTTCCGTGACCTTTTTTGATCATCGAAGGAATTACCGCTTTTGAAACTATAAAAGGAGCATTGAGGTCAACGTCGATAACCTGACGGAACTGCTCTGCGGTCATATCGCACATCGGTATTCTCTTGATTATTCCGGCGTTGTTTACAAGAATGTCAATTACGCCGACTTCTTTTTCAACAGTTGCGACGAACTCATTTACAGCCTTTTCGTCTGTTACGTCGCAGACATATCCGTGAGCGTTGATGCCTTCTTCTTTGTAGGAAGCGAGTCCCTTGTCGACAAGCTCCTGCTTTATGTCGTTGAACACTATTGTTGCTCCGGCCGCCGCCATTGCTTTGGCGATAGCAAAGCCTATTCCGTAAGACGCTCCGGTTATAAGAGCTACTTTACCTTTAAGACTGAACATGTTTTCCATTTTCGTTTCTCCTTCTTGTATTTTCTTTAATTTTGTTGACTTTCTTTATGGCGCTTTTATACGCAAACAGATGCAAACGGAATTTTTATCCCGTTTTCCGCTGAACTTTTCTGCTGTGGCAGATCAGAGCAGGTCTCTGTTTTCGATATGGTCCATATCGGTGAATTCCTGGTTTTCGCCGCACATCGCCCATATAAACGAATAAGCACGTGTTCCGACGCCTGAATGTATCGACCATGACGGAGAAATAACCGCCTCTTCGTTATGCATGATTATATGTCTTGTTTCGCCGGGCTCTCCCATCATGTGGAAAACTATATCGTTTTCGCCCATGTCGAGGTACATATAAACTTCCATTCTTCTGTCGTGGGTATGGCAGGGCATTGTGTTCCAGTTGGAGCCGGGTTCAAGCTGGGTAAGACCCATTGCAAGCTGGCAGCTCTTCATTACTTCGGGGTGAATGTACTGGTTTATTACACGCTTGTTGCACTCTTCTGCGGAACCGCAGGGTACCTTTTTGGCTTTGGTTATGTCTATCTTAACGATAGGATATGAGGTATGTGCGGGGCAGGAGCTGACATAGAATTTTGCCGGAACGTTTTCGTCGCAGCTTCTGAAGGTTATCTCCTTGTTGCCCATACCGATGTATATACCGTCACGGGGGTTCATTTCGTACTCAGTTCCGTCAACGGTGATGACACCTTTTCCGCCGATATTTATGCAACCCATTTCTCTTCTTTCAAGGAAATAGTCTGCGGCAAGCTCTTTGCCTGCTTCGAGTTTCAGAACCTGACGGACCGGCATAAGTCCGGCTGTGATGATTCTGTCTATCTGGCTGTAAACCATTCTTATGTTGTCTTTTGTGAAAAGACTCGCTATGTGAAATTCCTCACGGAGTCTCTCCGTTGTGTAGTATTTTACGTCTTTTGCGTTGGATCCCTGTCTGACTTCCATTTTACTTAAATCCTCCTTTACTATGTTTCCGTAAACCTCGAGCTGGGTAAGTGCGGCAAACGACAGCACTTCGGAAACCTGTGTGAAATTGAATAAATGTACCGATCTTGTTGTTTTCTTGTCAAAACTGATTTCAATGCCCTTTGAGTTTTCGGGATTAAGGTCGGTGCCGTCCATAACAAACTCACCTCTTATCACCTCACCGTCGGAAAATCCGATGTCAATGTTTTTCCAGTAAGAGTCGTGCGGTATGCCCGTGATTTTGTCATGTGCAAAATCCGCTCTCAGGAAAAACACCAGCTTGTCTATTTCGACGTCCCTTCCGAAATCAAGGAAAAACTCAAGGTCATTTCTCGCTCCTCCCGCCCATGAATGGTAGGGATAAGCTCCGTGTCCCTGATTGTTTACGACGCCGTCAATGGCGTTTCTCTCGTAAAAGCAAGGATCCTCACGGGTAACGAAATTGGCGCTTGCATGCGGGAAGCTGCGGACTTTTCCGTGTTTGTCGTGAGAGTTGAGCGCGAGGTTTCTGTAACCGTAAATCTCACTGTCCTCCGGCTCACGCACCGTAATCACGTGACTGTCGCCCTTGAACGCCTCCGGGTGGTAACCCATCTTCAGCTGATGAGCCGTCGGTACGGTAAACTCAAAGCTTTTTCCGGGAACCCACAGAATGCTTTCGGCAAGTGTCGGATCAAGCCTTACCGCTATGAACTCACAGCCGTCGAGACTCACTTTTATTTTGTCGTTTTCGGTGAGCTCGCCCTTATACTCGGCTTTGATATCCATTCCACGGTATTCGGCTTTGACCGTTCCGTCGCCTCCGATAATCTTTAAGGTCAGCATATTTTACCTCCTTCCGAATTTAATTAATTATACCATATTGTTTTTGCAAATTTATTGCAAAAAGCAATAAAACTGTTGCATTTTTCACCATTATATGATATTATAAAAGTAAGTGTAAAGGATATGGCGGCATATTTCCGTTGAAAGCAAAAACATCGGAACCGGCTCTGTTTTCCGACCGCCGGATAACCCGCCTGTAAGTTATAAAAAATGCCGGCCTTAAAGCTAAGGATTAAAGGCAGTAAATACTGAGGAAAAAACAAATGAAATGCCTTTTTGACACCTGCGGCGAAGCGATTGAGCATGCCGCAAAAACAAAAACATTCGGACTTTATTACTCCGAAAAACGAGACCCGAACCTACTGATTCACATTCATGAATGCTGTGAAATTTTTCTCTGCATCGGCGGCGGTAAAACCTTTCTCATCGATGACAAGGTGTATGATATGAAAAGCGGAGATCTTTTCATTATAAACCAGTTTGAGGCGCACAAGGTCACCCCCGACCGTGACGGAAGATTTTCCAGATATATAATGCATGTGCATCCTACTTTTCTTTACAGTGTTTCGGAGGACGACGTCAACCTCGCCGACTGTTTCTACAATAAATCGGACGTCAACCGAATTTCGCTTTCAGAGGCGGAAATGCAGAAGCTGATACTTCTTTTCCGTTCACTCGGAAAGGAATACGGATACGGCGACGAGCTGTACAAAAAAATACGGGCAACCGAGATACTGCTCACCGTAAACAGTCTTTTCAGGACGCACAGCGAGGGCTCCGGACAGCTGCCGAAGCACAAAGCGGTACAGCTGGCAATTGACTACATAAACAATAACTATTCCGAAAACCTGACGCTTGACATGATAGCCAAAAACTCATATATGTCGGTAAATCAGCTCGGCAGACTTTTCAACAAATATTGCAGTACAACGGTTACAAAATATCTGATAAGCAAGAGAATAACGGAGGCAAAAAAACTGCTTGCCGAGGGAAAAAGCGTAACCGATACAGCGTTCATGTGCGGATTCAACGATTACGCCAACTTCATAAAAGCTTTCAAAAAGGCTGTCGGCGTACCTCCGGGAAAATACAAAAACAACAGCTGAAAACATTACAAAAATAAAACCTCGGATTACGAAAAAGAATTACCGAACAGATTCAAATCCGACTGAAATCACTATCGGGCATTCCGGAGCAAAAACCTTTTCAGCACAACAGAAAATGACAGTTTCAGCTCAACAGAAAATGACGGTTTGATTTTTTAAAACCGAAGTCAAGCAATAAATTCAGAACCAAATGGTTGCAAAGCTCACCGTCGACAGTTTCAGCCGAATCTGTTTCCACACAACCGAAAATAAGTTTAAATTCTTCAGAAATCAAGGCAAGCAGAAAACCGAAAGGAACAGTATGAATTCAAGCCAAAACAAAAAAGCGGCAATCGTAACACTCGGATGCCGGGTTAATCAGTATGAAAGCCGGGCAATCGGCGAGTATCTTGAAAAAGCCGGCGTGACCGTTTCAGAAGAACCTCAGTCAGACTGCGGAGTGGTGATAGTAAACACCTGCGCAGTTACCGCCGAAAGCGAAAGAAAAAGCCGGCAGACTGTGCGCAGAATAAACAAACTCTGCCCGGATGCAAAAATCATCGTCACCGGTTGTCACGCTCAGCTTCACCCGGAAAATGCCAAGGCTCTTCCGGGAGTCAGTTACATTTGCGGAAACGAAAAAAAACTTGACTGCGTAAGAGAAGCGCTCAGTTTGCTTGAAAATAAAGCCCCGACCGAAAAAACCGGGAATCTTGTGTTTTCCGGACAGTATGAAAATTACGCGGTAAGCACCCCCGATCACACAAGAGCTTACATAAAGATCGAAGACGGCTGCGAAAACAAGTGTACATACTGTATAATCCCAAAAGTCAGGGGACCGGTACGCTCAAAGCCTGCATCAGACGTCATAAGCGAAGTAAAGGATGTCTGCTCCAAGGGATACCGTGAAATCGTACTTACCGGAATAGAAACCTGCTCCTACGGCTACGGACTTGCGGAACTTATTGAAAAGTTAAGCGAAATCCCGACTCTTGAAAGAATTCGTCTCAGCTCTGTAAATCCGGCAAAAATAAACCGAAACTTCACCGACCGGGTTGCCGGAAACAGTAAGTTCTGTCCGCATTTTCACCTCTCTCTGCAAAGTTTCTGTGACAGAACCCTTAACCGCATGAAAAGGCAGTATAACACCAAAATGATCTGCGAAAACTGCCTCTACATCAGGGAAAAAATAAAGAACGTCTGCTTTACCGCCGATATGATCTGCGGATTTCCGGGCGAAACAGACAGCGATTTTGAACAGACACTGAAAAATACCGCCGAGTTCGGACTTCTTTACGCACACATCTTCCCCTACTCGGACAGGCCCGGCACAGAAGCCTCGGCAATGTCAGACAAAATAAGCAAGGAAACGGCTGAAGCCCGTTGCGCAGAGCTTCGGAAAACAGTCGGTAAAACAAGAAACATAATACTGAACAAATTCATATCTGATAAAACCCCTCTTAAACTGCTTGTCGAAAAATGCGCAAACGGCATGATTACCGGTCATACCGAAAATTTCATCGAAACAAAAGCAGCAGTTACCTCTATGATAAACCCCGGGCAGACAGTTAACATTTTCATTAAAAGTCATGACGATTCTTTGCCGTTCAATATGCCGGAATCTGTCGTATTTTAATTTATTTACCGTTTTTTAATCAGTGGTTAAAACGTTGTTAACACGCAAACTGTAAAATGTATATAATTATCAAGATCCGAATTTTATACGGAGGTAACTCATATAATGAATTTTGATTTTTTCAGCGTACTGCAACTTCTCGGAGGCGTGGCGCTCTTCCTCTTCGGTATGTCCGTCATGGGAGAAGCGCTCGAAAAGAGTGCGGGCAAACAGCTTAAAACTCTGCTTGGCAACCTCACTTCCAACCCTCTGAAAGGATTTGCACTCGGAGCGGTTGTTACCGCAATAATCCAGAGCTCGTCGGCTACAACGGTTATGCTTGTCGGATTTGTTAACTCCGGCATAATGACACTTTCGGGAGCCATTCCGATCATCATGGGCGCAAACGTCGGAACAACGATTACCGCCTGGATACTTTCGCTCACGGGACTTGAAGGTGACAATTTAATCATAAAAATGCTCAAGCCCTCTTCTTTCACTCCGATACTTGCGGTAATAGGAGTCGTGCTTTTCTGCTTTTTGAAAAATCCCAAAAAGAAAGATGTGGGTTCCATACTCCTCGGATTTTCAGTTCTGATCTTCGGAATGGAAACAATGTCCGGTGCTGTTGCTCCTCTTGCTGAAAGCGAAAAGTTCGGACAGATGCTTCTTCTTTTCCAGAATCCCATATTCGGAATTGCGGCGGGCACAATTATAACTGCTATAATACAGAGTTCTTCGGCGTCGGTCGGTATTCTCCAGGCGCTGTCATCTACCGGAATAGTCACTTACGGTGCGGCTATCCCGATAATCATGGGACAAAACATAGGAACCTGTGCAACGGCAATGATATCATCAATCGGAGCCAACAAAAACGCAAAACGTGTTGCGATGGTTCACCTTTACTTCAATATTATCGGAACGGTGGTAATCCTCTCGGTATTCTACATACTTAATGCAATAATAGGATTTCCTTTCATATCAAGTAATATCGACGAGGCTGGAATAGCTGTTGTGCATACGTCGTTCAACCTTATCTGTACAGCCATGCTCCTTCCGTTCGGAAAACTTCTTGAAAAACTTGCCGTTCTTACCGTCAAGGACGATAAAACTGCTGAAAAGCACACCCTGCTTGACCACCGTCTTCTCGGAACTCCCAGCGTTGCTATACAGCAGTGCCGTGCGGTAACGGTAACTATGGCAGAAACCTCCGCTTCATCAATCAAAAACGCATTCGGACTTCTCGATAATTTCAGTGAAAAAACCGAAAAACTCGTTCACAGACAGGAAAACGACGTTGATATATACGAAGACGAGATTGGCTCTTATCTTCTTGAACTCACATCTCAGGATCTGAGTGCAACCGACAGCGTTGAAGTAACGAAAATGCTTCACATGATAAGCGATCTTGAAAGGCTGTCCGACCATGCAGTTAATATCGCCGAGTCTGCAAGCGAAATGCACACAAAGAAGTTAAACTTTTCAAGTGCAGCTTCAGGTGAGCTGAAAGTTCTTATATCGGCAATAAGCGAAATAATCGATCTTGCCACCGATTGTATGAAGACCAACAGCGTGGAAACGGCAAAGAAAGTAGAACCGCTTGAAGAAGTTATCGACCGTTTGCAGAACCGCATAAAATCAAATCACATTAACAGACTACAAAACAATGAGTGCACAATCGAACTCGGCTTTATTCTTACCGATATACTGACAGACCTTGAGAGAATAGCAGACCACTGCTCCAATATTGCCGGTTGCATTATAGAAATCGCTCACAACAGTCTCGGAATGCACAGCTATACTCAAAGCCTTAAACGCGGAAACGAAGAATACGAGGAACTTATTAAGGAGTACAGCAAAAAATATCCGATAGATTCTCCTGCTGTTCAAATCAATAAAGAGGAACCTTAATAAAACATCATTCCTGTTCGGCAAAACTTACAGATACAAATGTAAAAAGCCTCGCAGTCTAAAACATGCAATAATAATGAAAAAACAAGGTCATTGCTTTGAAGTGAACCCGAAAGTCAGCCACTTTCGGAGGTTATTTCACTTAAAACGACCTTGTTTTTTGTTTTGATCAAAAGACTTAACCTGATTATGCTCAGAAATAAGTCCTTGAAAAGCAACTTGTCTTCTGATCATCAATCCCCGAACTTACCTATTATGAGCGGACAGTCATCCGGGCGCACATCTGATATCCTTGTAGCAGAACCGATAATAACCGCCGCCTGCTCCGCTTTTTCATTTGACGAAGTGTGAAGCTCGGCTATTATATCTCCTTTTTCGACGAATTCTCCTGTTTTCGCTTTGAGTGTTATGCCGGCGGAAAGGTCGATCATATCTCCAAGCTTCTGCCTTCCGGCGCCGAGAACTTTCGCCGCATTACCATATGCTTCTGCATCAGTGTGATATATATAACCGCTTTTTTCAGCCTTGACAAAATGTCTTACCACAGCACCCGGAAACAGCGAAACATCAAAAAGCATCTCTTTTCTGCCGCCCTGAGCCTCTACCGTTTCCGCAAATTTCTCAAGCGCTTTTCCGCTGTCGATTGCATCTTCGGCAAGCCGTCTGCAATAATCCCCGTCGCCGTAGCCGGCAAGTCTGAGCATATGAGCGGAAAGCTCCAGACTCAGTTTGCGGAGATCTCCCGGACCTTTTCCTTTCAGAACATCAAGCGCCTCGATAACTTCAAGAGAATTTCCGATAGCGTTTCCGAGAGGTTTGTCCATATCGGTGATAAGTGCCGTTATTTTTCTGCCTGCTCTTTTTCCGGCTCGCACCATCAGACGTGCAAGGTCAGCGGCGTCATCCTTGTTTTTCATAAACGCCCCGCTGCCCGCCTTAACGTCAAGCACAATACAGTCGTCACCGAGAGCGAGCTTTTTTCCCATTATACTTGAGGCAATAAGCGGTATACTGTCAACTGTCGCTGTCACGTCCCTGAGCGCATACAGTTTTTTGTCTGCCGGAGCGAAGCTTTCGTTCTGTGTGATGATGCACATACCGGTGCGGTTTACCGTTTCCTCTGCTTCACTTCGTGAAAGCGAAACGTTAAAGCCTTCAATTGCTTCGAGTTTGTCGGCGGTTCCTCCGGTGTGACCGAGTCCCCTGCCGCTCATTTTGAATACTTTAAGCCCGAGAGACGCCACGGTAGGAGCGACGATAAGACTTGTTTTATCACCTACTCCGCCGGTGGAGTGCTTATCGGCGATAATTCCGCTTATTCCGCTTCTGTCAAATATTTCGCCGGAGTTACGTATAGCAAATGTAAGAGCCGATGTTTCTTCCTCGTTCATTCCTTTCAGGCAGACCGCCATCAGAAGCGCAGACGCCTGACAGTCCTGAATACTTCCGTCAAGATAGCCTTTTACGAAAAAATCTATTTCACCGCCACTTAAAGCCAGACCCTTTTTCTTTTTTTCAATAACCGAACAGATGTCCAGACAAATCACCTCCCGATTTTATTTTTCCGATTATCCCAAACGATATATCACATGATTCTGAAATTTAAAACAATCCTACGCTCTCATAGGTTAGCAGACAAGAAAACTTTCAAGAGCGGTTGTAGTTTCTGTTTATTATCATTGTCCGTTAAGCATCCGGTGAACGTTAGTTTTTATTATTATCTTGATCCGATCCGCAATTCGGGTAAACCGGATTATTTTCCGCTCCTGAAAACGCCTTAAATGAAAATTTTCTTTACTGTACCGCCGTTTTTAATTATGACTGTTTTCAATGCCCAATTATATTCTGTTTTTTAAAAACTTCTCTGAAAATTGTCTTTCCCTTGACATCATTTTTTTCGATATGATCATTTTAAAAACCCGATTATTTTCTGAAATCGGTGAACGCTGAAGGCAAAAGCTCGGAAAGCAGGACAGTTTTGATTTTACCGTTTCCGTAAACGATTATCTTAAAATCTCCGTCGCAAAATTCAGCCATAACCTGTCGGCAGATACCGCAGGGCATGACACCGTCTTTTAAAACCCCGTTCTTATCAGCTCCGACCACTGCCAAAGCCTCAAAATTTTTTGCTCCGTCCGAAATTGCAGCGGCAAACGCTGAACGTTCGGCGCAAATGGTAGCACCAAACGACGCATTTTCTATGTTGCAACCGCAAAAAATCCTTCCGTCACCGGTAAGCAATGCGGCTCCTACCGAAAATCCGGAATAGGGCGAATATGAGTTTTTTATTACTTCTTTTGCTTTTTCCATCAAGAACGTATAATCCATAAATTCCTCTGCTTCTTTTATCTGGCTATTTCAAGCGCAGTCTCTATCATGGTTTTCAGTCCTGTTTCACGCTGCTCAGGCGTAAGAATAAGTTTGCTGTCGTATATGGCATCGCTTACCGTGCATATTGCGAGTGCTTTTTTCCCGAGTGATGCCGCCGTACAGTAAAGCGCATAACTTTCCATCTCTACCCCGAGAAGCCCCATTTTCGCCCACTTTCCGGCGTTTTCCACCTCGCTGTAAAATATGTCCGAGGACAGAACGTTACCGACCTCAAATCTTAAACCTTTGGAAACACAGTATTCGTATGCGTCCTTGGCGAGTCCGAAATCCGCTATTGCACTGAAGGTGCCCGGCAGATCATACCTTTTTGCAAAAGCTGAATCACTGCACGCTCCGAGAGCGATAATTATATCGCCGGGCTTTATTCTCTCGGGGTAAGCGCCGCAGGTTCCTATTCTTATGATGTTTTCGACGCCGAAAAAGCTATACAGTTCGTAACTGTAAATCCCCATCGACGGCTGTCCCATGCCGGAAGCCATAACCGAAACCCTTTTACCCTTATAAAAACCGGTATAACCTCTTACTCCACGCAGATCGTTTACAAGTTTAGCGTCCGAAAGATAATTTTCGGCAATGAATCTTGATCTGTGCGGGTCCCCCGGCATCAGAACCGTTTCGGCAAAATCTCCTTTGTTTGCACTGATATGAACAGTTGACATAACTTCCTCCCTTTAAGATTTTTTACTGTAATTTATCTGTTATCTGTCAAAAAATGTTCGCTTCCTTATATTTTCAAACAGTTAAAAAGTATACTTTAAACTTATATTCTCTTTTACATTATACGCCGGAAACCAAAAATCAATCCGCTTAACGGATTGATTTTCGGATGGTAAAATCAGCTGAGAAAATCATCTGATTTTCCGCAAAGCAGCTTTACTTTTTTGAATAAATTCTTTTTCAAGAAGTTTTATGAACAGTCCGCCCTGCACCGTTCTGTTCTGGAAGCCTATCATCTCCGACGTGACGGTATCATACCAGTCGGTCATAGGCACACGTGTAGGCGAGCAGTTATAGGCATCCCACAGAGGAGCGATGAATTTTCTGAACTCATCATCCGTTCTGCACATTGTGGCAGTCCAGACCATCCAGTCGGACTTTGTGTATTCCGCTCTGTTGTCAAGCGGCATCCCGTATTTTCTGAAACGGCTGAAATTTCCCGCAATCTCACTTGCGATAACTTCTTTCGGGAAAATTCCGGTACCAAACAGTTTGTCCCAGACGGCATTATATTTCATTGAAAATGAACCTTCTCTGTCAAATGCAAGGCGGTAAGTTCCGTCGTCTGAAGCGGCGGTACTGCACCAGATTTTCGCCATTTCCCCGGCTTTTGCCAAATAAGTCCTTGCTTTTCTCTTCTGACCGCACATACCCATAATAAGCGAAAGAGCGGCAATTCCCATTATCGCTTTGAGTGAAAGGTTGCAGTTATGCGCAAGATGACCGGCAAAATCGTCGGTACAAAGCTGATTTTCCGGATCCTGACCGTATTTTAACAGATACTGCGCCCATTTTTCAAGGATCTCAAGTTTATCTTTTACAAAAGCTGTGCTCTGTGAGGCTATCGCAGAGGCGGCGCACATTATCAGCATATTTCCGCACTCCTCGACCGGCATCTGCATGTCGTAGCTGAGCGTTCCGTCCTTTTGCAGTCCGTAAACCTGACCGTTAAGCAGAGGATACTGTCCCACGTCATGCGGAGCAAAATCGAACGTCCACGCACTGCTTTCCGCATATTTGAATACCGGGCGCATCATAGCGTTGACCAGCTCCGGATTGTAGTGAAGGAACATAGGTATCGATGGATAGCTGACGTCCACAGTTGCGGCACAGCCGTTAGAGAAACACTCCTTTGAGATGAACAGCAGCTTGCCGTCCTCATCAACTGCGACTTTATGTGCTGCAAATGCCTGACGGTAGGCAAGCGAAAGCAGTTCGGCATACTGTTCTCCTCCGGCTTTGCAGGCGTCGATAAAGAGTCTGTCGGAAAAGCTTCTTGATTTTATGTAGAGCGACGGAAATTCGGAAACGGCTTTTTCTACTGCTGTGGTTATTTTCTGTCCGTTTCTGTTCCAATAGCTTGTCAGCTGTTTTCCGAAATACTCGATACTTTTTATATCGTCGTATGCAAAAACGATCAGTCCTTCTCCGTCAAAGGAAGCAGTAAGGGACATCAGCTCTTTCTTTTCCGGCTTTACATCCGCTTTTACACGGCCGGATGTGTAAGTTACCTTTCCGGATGTTACAGCTGCGTTCTGAGCTTTGGCGGCAAGGTAGAAATATCCCCAATCGATACGGATATCGTCTCCGCTTTTGGAAAGAACATTCTGAACTGTGCTGCCCATCTTCATGCAGACGGCGTTTTTCAGTTCGGCTTTTTCGGTTACAACCGGATACTGTCCGGCGTAATCGAGACAAAGCTCCTCAGATGCCGAAACGGCGAAACGCACAGCGTGCTTTTTGCCATCGACAGAAGTATAAGAAAGTTTAAGATAACTTGCCGGTCTTGAAAACACCTCCGGCTCTGACGGAAGCAAAGGCGTTATAAACTCAGCCTTAACTCTGATTTCATCACATTCGAATATGTATACCGTCGTAAGTGCATCAATATCAAGTGAAATCTGTCTGATCGGCTGATCGTCCGACACACCCATAAAGCGATATTTCTTACCGTCGACCTCAACCAGTCCGAGCATCGACATATTTCTCGGATGCGGTTCGCCGTATTCGATTTTCGTTGATTTTGTGCTTCTGTCTGTCCAATGAGTTGTCGGGACTGAATTTAACGTATCTGCCGGTGACCATACTGAAAAATACGGGTCAACTGTTATAAGCGGTACTGATGGAGCTCTGAGTTTCATAATAAACCTCCTGTATTTTGATTTTTCTGTATTTGAATTTCTGAGCAAAGCTGAAAACTTTGCGCACAATGTGCAGTAGTGAAGTTGATATTTGAAAATCACCGTGAACGGCTTTTTAAATCGGGAAACTGTAATGACAAGATTATCCTATGACTGTAAAAATCATATTCTGAACTGTTTTACCGGCTTTATTGCGCTGCCTTCGGGATATTCTTTTACCTGACCGAGCGCAAAAAAGCCATCCCTGTCGTAAAGTCTGACGTACTCTCCGTCACAAAATGACGTTCCGATTTTCTTTTGATATATCTGACAGCCGTTACCGGCAAGTCCGGCAAAGAAATCCGGAAGCAAAACGCTTTCGCAGTCATCAAAAAGACTTTCAACAGGCAAAAGAAGTCTGACTCTTTCTTCCTCGCTCATATTTTCAAGCATTTCGAAAGTAACTGCATCTTCCAACCCGAAATTACCGGAACAGGCTCGTGTAAGCGATGACATAACCGCACCCACACCGAGTTTTTTACCGATATCGGCGCAAAGAGTGCGTATATATGTTCCCTTTGAAACCTTTACCGCAAGAAGATATTCGTCGCATCTGTCGGTGGCATAAACCGAGGCACGGTAAACCGTTATTTTTCTCGGCGCTCTTTCCGTTTCAATGCCTTTGCGTGCAAGGTCTACCAGCTTTCTGCCTCCGACTTTAAGTGCACTGTACATCGGCGGGATCTGTTCGGTGACACCCACAAATGCGTTAACTGCATTTTTCACCTGCTCACGTGAAGGAAGCTCACCCTCAAATGAAGTTAAAATTTTCCCGCTTGTATCCTCGGTATCTGTGGTTAATCCGAGTTTGAGTCCTGCGGCATACTCTTTATCGTCAGAAACAATAAATTCCGAAGCTTTTACCGCCCTGCCTACCATTACAACCAGAACTCCGGTCGCATCCGGATCAAGAGTTCCGGTATGACCAACCTGACGTGTACCGTACAGTTTTCTGATTCTGCTTACCGCATCGTGCGACGTTATACCGGACGGCTTGTTCAAAACAAGCACGCCGCTTTGATTTCCGGTCATAAATTCTCCTTTAGGAATTGGTAACTTATAATTTTTTACCGTTAACTCTTGCTGAAATTCTTAAAAAGCTTATCTTTGAAAACCTGTCCGAAACTGCCCTGTTTTGTTTCAACCAACATTAATCCGTCAACAAAAAGTAGCCGGATGTCCTGATTATTTGCCTTAGTTAAAATAAGACAACCAAGTCACGGCATAACCCGTAATCCGTTATTTTACCCGAAACGTTGATTTTGAACATCAGTATACAATTCAGAGTATACGAATAATCTTATATTTTCCGAATAATGCGGAACAGAGATCCAAAATCGTATATCATGAAGAAATATTCAGATTTCGAAATATTCAAGTGCCGCTTTAAGAACTGTTTCTTCCGCTTCCGACGGGCTGTCGGCTCTGACGGTTGCACCTGCTGCTCGCTTGTGTCCGCCGCCTCCGAAAACTGCACAAATCGCACTTGCGTCCACTCCCGACAGACTTCTCATCGAAACCTTATAAATCTTGTCGTCAGCTGTCTGCTTTATCGTTATCGCAAGCCTGACTCCCTCGATTTGTCTTAACAAAGAGACAAAATCGCTTATCGCCTCATCGTCTATGCCGAGACTTTTTTTCAGGGCATTTGAAACCGTTACTGAAGCTATTGCTCCATTTGCACTGTATCTGATCGCACCCGTAAGTGCGCTTTCTGCCGAAAGCTGCTCTTTTGTTTTGACCTCGAAAAGTCTTTGGCAAACGGCATAAGCCTGTGCGCCGGCTTCAATAAGCTGTGCCGCCGTTCTCAAGGTTTTGGCGGTAACATTTGAATACCGGAAGCAACCGGTATCGGAAGCTATCGCTGCATAAATGGCTGAACTTACATTTATGTCAGGTGTCTTACCGGGGCAGAGCTCTTTAAATATATCGTAAACTAACTCACCTGTTGCCGCAGCGTCCGGAATTATCAGATTTTCCTTTGCGTACTCCGAGCCTGACGGATGATGATCTATTTTCAGGTCTATTCTGTCACCGATCAACGCCCCGATCTCACCCAGAAGATGAGTTTCAGCTACATCAACAGCACAGACAAGAACATCGGGACTGTCCGCCGCATTTAAAAGTTCTGCTTTAAGCTCTTCACTGAGTGCCGAGAAACAAAACTTTCCTCTTTCAGTATCTGCACTTGTTTTTTTGCTTTCATCGCACCCGCAATACTCAGTAAAGTTTCCTTCGGCTATAAACGCAAGCCTCACAGGCATCACGTCCGCACAAAAAATCCGGACATTCTTACCCAAAGTTTCAAGCGCCGATTTAAGAGCAAAAGCTGAACCCACTGTATCAGCGTCCGGCCTTATATGGCAGAGTAAAACTATATTATTTTTTGACGCAAGCAGGTTTGCCGCTCTTCTGTAATCCATATCCGACCTCCGGAATTTCGGTTATTTTTTTTCAAAAGATACAGTTTGATTAAAACTCAAACTTATTTCTGCAATTATCTGCAAATAAATTTCCGGGTTCGTTTAAAAAACGAAAGCCGTTGTTGCAGTTTTGGAATTTTGCTGTCGTATTTTTATTTTAAGTCGCACCCGGGAACTGAAATCCGGCACAAAACAAAATCCTATACTTTTTTCTTTAAATCAGTTTTTAAGTAAAGATTCGGTACATAAAAAATTGAAAAAGTTTTTCCTTACCGAACTGTTATAAAAATCCGGAACTAAACAATTAAAATTACTCTTTCCTTGACTTGACTCAAAATAAATTCCTACAAAAATTCGAAATACTTTTACCTTGCCTGATTCAAAACAAATGCGGTGCTTAAAATACATATCAATTTTTCTTCTACCGTATTTGAAACAAACCGGTAGAAAAGCAAACCGAGTTGCTTTTTAAATTCTGAAATAAAGCCGAAAAGAGGATAACTTTCGGTCAAAATCCGTCATCAGCACAGCTTATACTATTTAAGCGAATCTGTGCCGCGCGAAAGTGTCTTATCCGAGACTGCTGAGTTTAGTATACTGAAAAAAATTCTCAGCGTTTTCGCCGGTAAGTTCAATTATTTTTTCAGCCGATACGCCCCTGAGCTCCGCAAGTTTATCGACAACGAATGTAAGCAGTGACGAATTATTACGCTCGCCGCGTTTCGGGTGAGGGGCAAGATAAGGACAATCGGTTTCAATAAGCATTCTGTCATCAGGAACCATAGAAGCCACCTCGGGAAGTTTCCGTGCGTTTTTGAATGTCAGAACCCCGGAAAACGAAATATAATATCCGAGGTCTATCAACTCTTTTGCCATTTCAGGGCTTCCGCTGAAGCTGTGGAGAACACCTTTGACACCTCTGTATTTTCTGATAATCTCCATAGTGTCGCCATGTGCGTCTCTGTCATGAATAATCACCGGCTTTCCGGTCTCCGAGGCGATTTGCATCTGCCACTCAAAAAGGATTTTCTGCTTTTCCGGAAGCGGCGTGTCGTAATGATAGTCAAGTCCTATCTCACCTAACGCCACCGCTTTGGGATGGGAAAGATAACTGCAAAGCACTTCTCTGACGTGTATAAAATCTCCGCATACATCCGCTTCCGACGGATGAAGACCTGCGCTGAAATAAACATAAGGATATTTCTGCGCAAGTGACTCTGAAAGCTTCATGCTATCATAGGTGCACCCGATATTTACTATACCGGTCACACCGCATGAGTGGACATATTCTATCATTTCATCACGGTCACCGTCAAATTTGGCATCATCGTAATGAGCATGGCTGTCAAAAATACCGTAATATTTTGTCTTGACGTTACCCGCGACTGCGGAAACCGTTTTCTTTGTGTCATCTGCTTTACTTGTATCAGATGCGACCGCTGTTTCTGCTTGTCCGGCAAGACTACCGGCAAAGTCAGACCGAGCGTTTTTATCTTCTGTAAAGGAAATTTCCATTATATCAGCCGACTCTGTCTCCGACAACTGCGTCTTCTGCCGCAAAAAGAACTCTTACCACTGCGTCCGGCTCATGACCGCCGCTTGCAAGAACCATTCCCTTGCTCTCTTCACCGCACATCATTCTCGGTTTGAGGTTTGCGACTATTATCACTTTTTTTCCTATGAGATCTTCGGGTTTATAGTATTTAGCTATGCCGGAAAGAACCTGTCTTTTTTCAAATCCGAGATCAAGCTGAAGCTTCAGTAACTTTTTGGATTTAGGCATCGGCTCACATTCAAGAACCTTAGCCACACGCATGTCGGGCTTTATAAAGTCGTCAAATTCTATTTCAGGGCAAAGCGGTTCATATTCTTTTTCTTTAGTTTCCGCATTTGCATTTTCGGTTGCTTGTACGTTTTCTTTAACTGCTTCTTCCATTTTTGCATCTCCGTTATTTTCTTTTTCGCTAATCTTATCCGCCAGCTTTTCGAAAAACTCTTTCTCGTCTATTCTTTTGAACAGCACTTCTCCCGCCGACGTATGAGTACCCGGGACAAGCCTGCCGAATTTTTCGCTTAAATCGTCGGTACCGAGAAGACTGAGGATCTTTGCAGAGGTCTCCGGCATGAAGGGTGTAAGGAGCGACGCTCCTACTCTTATCGTTTCAAGCAGATTATAAAGAACTGTTCCGAGTCGTCCCGAAAGCTCCGGATCTTTCGCCAAAGTCCAGGGACAGTTTTCGTCGATATATTTGTTTGCCGCCGAAAGCATCTCAAAGATCTTACCAAGAGCATCGGAAACGTGATACGTGTCCATAAGCTCCCCTACTTTTGCGGTGCATTCCGCAACCGTGGCTTTCAGTTTGTCGTCCGACTCTCCCGGAACGTCCGGTGACTGCACAACTCCGTCAAAATATTTCTTGTTCATTGAAAGCGTACGGCTTACAAGGTTTCCGAGATTGTTGGCAAGATCAGTGTTGTAAGCGCTTATCATACTTTCGTAGGTAATGCTTCCGTCTGTGCTGTAAGGCATTGCCGAAAGTGTGTAGTGACGCACTCCGTCCACTCCGAAAAGCGAAACAAGGTCGTCGGCATACATCACATTTCCTTTAGATTTACTCATTTTGTCGGTACCGAAGTTCAGCCAGCCGTGACCGTATATCTTTTTCGGGAGCGGCAGACCGAGTGCCAGCAGCATTATCGGCCAGTATATGGTATGGAATCTGACAATATCTTTACCTATCACATGAACATCGCACGGCCAGTACTTTTTAAACAGCTCACCCTGTTCGTCTACCGTGTAACCGAGCGCTGTTATATAGTTGGAAAGAGCGTCGATCCAGACATAAATCACCTGTTTCTCGTCACCCGGAACCGGTACTCCCCAGGTAAACGAGTTTCTTGTAACGCAGAGATCCTGAAGTCCGGGACGAAGGAAGTTGTTGACCATCTCCTTGAGTCTTGCCTCGGGCTCAACAAATCCGGGGTTTTCTTCAATGTGTCTGAGTAGCCTGTCGGCATACTTGCTCATTCTGAAAAAGTATGCATCTTCCTTTGCTTTCTGGACAGGTCTTCCGCAGTCGGGGCATTTTCCGTCCTTTATCTGGGTATCGGTGAAAAACGACTCGCAGGGAACGCAGTACCAGCCTTCATACTGACCTTTGTATATGTCACCCTGTTCTAACAGTTTTGTGAAAATACCTGCGACAGCTTTTTCATGATAATCGTCTGTCGTCCTTATGAATTTATCGTAGGACGCACCCACAAGCGACCATATTCCCTTTACCTTCTCATAAACGCCGTCGACAAATTCCTTTGGACTTATGCCGAGTTCCTTTGCCTTGTTTTCGATTTTTATACCGTGTTCATCGGTTCCGGTCAAAAAGAAAACGTCGTAGCCTTTTTGCCTTTTGTATCTGGCAATGCAGTCGGTAAGAATAACTTCATAAGTATTACCTATATGCGGCTTACCGGAGCAGTACGGTATCGCTGTTGTGATGTAAAATTTTTCTTTCATTTGGATAAAAACCTTCTTTCCATGCTGATAAGGTTGATTTTATCGGAGTAGATGTCAGTTATTTTGCTGTTTATCCGGCGCATTCCGTAACATCTGTCTGTTTGAAATTTGTTCCGTCTCCTATTACGGAACTGAATAAAATATATTTTAAACCTTTCGGCACTGTTTTCGTTTTTGATAATACAGTTTGTCTTTTGCCTGTTTTCGGGTAACTTTGAAAATATTTTCCGACTCAGAAAAATAAGATTAAACTTTTAGGTACTTTCTTCAAATTTCAGTGCAGTTTGTATACTTGTTTTTTACGCACGCTTTTACGATTGTACGTTTTCGGGTAACTTTCAAGACTTTTCCGACTCAGAAAAATAAGATTCAACTTTTCGGTATCTTTTCGTATTTTCAGGCATATTTTTTATATTTTTTTGCTCACGCTTTTCCGTTTGCCCGTTTTCGGGTGAATTTGAGGAATCTTATCTCTTAATCAGTTAAATTATAATTTGGGCTCAGTAACTCGTATATTCAAATATCCGGTACCAATTAACATCTGACTTTTCCGACTCAAAAGGGAAGCATCAGGACATATTTTCAAGTTTTTTCAGTATCGTGCAAAACCAATCGGGAAGCGGCAGATCGAAAAACATATGCTTTCCGGTTACCGGATGAACAAAGCCGAGGGACTTGGCAAAGAGCGCCTGTCCTGAAAACAGTTCACGGTTGTTTTTCTCGAACCGGCTTGCTCCTGCTCCGTAAACTGTGTCACCTGCAAGCGGATGACCGAGCGACGCCATATGAACTCTTATCTGATGCGTTCTTCCGGTTTCCAGCCTCATCTCGCAAAAGGTGAAGCCTTTGTACCGACCGAGAACTTTATAATGTGTAATAGCTTCTCTGCCGCCTTCTGCACACGCCATCTTTTTTCTGTCCGACGGGTGTCTCGCTATCGGCTTGTTTACCGTTCCTTCTTCGTTTTTGAGATTACCGACGACAAGCGCATTGTAAACTCTTTCCGCCTTATGCTCTTTGAGCTGAGCGGCAAGAGCAGTATGTGCGGCGTCATTTTTGGCAACCACAAGCAGTCCCGCCGTATCCTTATCTATTCTGTGGACAATACCCGGTCTTATCACCCCGCCTATTCCGCTCAGACCTTCACCGCAGTGATAAAGCAAAGCGTTGACAAGCGTGCCGCTGTAATTTCCGGCGGCGGGATGTACAACCATTCCTTTCGGTTTGTTTATGACTATCAGATCGCCGTCTTCATAAACGATGTCAAGCGGTATATTTTCCGGCAAAGCCTTATCCGGCACCGGAGGCGGATACTCAATTTCCACGGAATCGGACGGCATAACCCGGTAATTTTTCGGTTTTTGCTGACCGTTAACAGTCACATATCCGCCGTCTATCAGCTTCTGTGCGGCACTGCGGGTAACAAGCGAATTTTCCGAAACATATACGTCAAGTCTTAAACCTTCTGCCTGTCCCATTTCGTCCTCCCGTTCTGACGTTTACTCTGCAATTTTTACGCAGTTTTGCCTATCCTTACCGTTATCCGGAAAATAACTTTATTCACTCTGTATTTTCCAAGCGTCTCTTTTATATGACCTGCATCGGTTATAGGGCACATTCTGATCAATCTCGGTGTAAAATTTACGGTTTATCATCAGGATTCTGCTTTTTTTGTTTGGCGTTTTTCACCTCTTCGAGAATGAACCAAAGTATCATCATTCCGACTCCGACAGTTATAAACGAGTCTGCACCGTTGAAAATCCATTTCCAAAGGCTCGGAAACGCTCTGAAATCTATAAAATCAACAACTTCTCCGTACGCTATACGGTCGATCATGTTTCCGATACCTCCGCCTACTATCATCGGCAGTGAAACGTAAAACAGAGGAGAAGTTTTTTCCCAGAAAATCATAGCGCAGGTAAGAAACACTATCAGGATCACCGAAACCGACATAAAAAGCCATCTGTGTTCTGACAGAGAACCGAATGCGGCGCCGTCGTTTGTGATATATGTTAAATGCAGTACGTCTTTTATAAGCGGAATGCTTTCTCCGACCTGCATATTATTCATAACCGCAAGTTTTGTAAAGAAATCCACAAGAACGGTAACAAGCACCACTGAGGCGGATATTATCGCGTTTCTTTTGGTTATTCCGGGTTTGATTTTCATTGAAAAATTGCCCTTCCTGCATCAAAGCGGCATTTGCTTTTAACTCCGGTGACGACAAATTGTCTTAACCCCAAAGCCGGCTTAACCGTAAGATGCTCTTGTTTTGCAAAAACCGGATTTATAAGTTCTCCGGTTTCAGTTAAAAGCGATGTCCGCACCGCAAGCCCTTTGCGCCCGGCACGAACATCGCAGTAAAATTCATATCATCGGGAACTACTGAACGTCCGAAACAGAAGCCGAATCAGATTCCGAGAACACGTCTGCATCTGGGGCAGAGGTAATCTCCGTCTACTGTAACTGCCTCGGCGGACTGCTTCCAACAGCGCACGCACTTCTCGCCCGCCGCTCTTTCAACCTTTACTCCGAGCTCTTTACCCTCGTCCGGACTTCCTTTTTCAAGGCTTACATCCGAAACAATGAACACATCCTCAAGTATTCCCTTATCAAACTCCGAAAGGAAGTCATAATTTGAGCCTTCTGCGGTGATAACCACACGAGCTTCAAGAGATTTACCTATGAGTTTATCGGCTCTGGCGACTTCAAGCGCTCCGAGGACTTCGTCACGCAGCTCCATGAGTCTGTCGTATTTTCTTTCGGTTTCCTCAAACGGGAACTGAGGATTGTATTCCGGCATATCGGTAAGATAAACGTTGCCTTTATCCTCGCCTGACTTGTGCGGCATTACCTTCCAGATTTCGTCGGAGGTGAACACCAGAATAGGTGACATAAGCCTTACAAGCGCCGACAGAATCAGATACATTGTCGTCTGTGCACTGCGTCTTTCAATACCGTCTCTCTTTTCGACGTACGCTCTGTCTTTTACTATATCAACGTAAAGCTTTGACATTTCAATTGTACAGAAATTGCTGATTGCGTGATATGCGTTATGGAACTGGCAGCTCTCATAAGCATTACGGACTTCTCCCGTCAGGCGGTTGAGTTTGGCAAGCGCCCATTTGTCAATATCGGGAAGTTTATCCGGCGGCACCATATCGGTATCGGGACAGAAGTCCTCGCCCGGATTACCGAGATTACCCATAAGAATTCTCGCCGTGTTTCTGATTTTGCGGTAAACCTCGGAGAGCTGTTTCAGTATGTCCTTTGAGATACGGACATCGGCTGTAAACTCAACCGATGAAACCCAGAGTCTTAGCAGATCCGCACCGTAAACGTCGGTAACTTCCTTCGGCGAAACCGAGTTTCCGGCACTTTTGTGCATTGCTTTTCCTTCGCCGTCAACAGTCCAGCCGTGAGTTATTATCTTTTTGTAGGGAGCACGTCCGAACGCCGCTATCGAAGTAAGCATCGACGACTGGAACCATCCTCTGTACTGGTCCCCGCCCTCAAGATAAACATCAGCGGGAGATCTTAACTCTTCCCTCTCATCAAGAACGGCGGCATGCGAGGAACCGGAGTCGAACCAGACGTCCATAATGTCTTTTTCTTTGGTAAATGATGTTCCGCCGCAGTCCGGACATTTAAGACCCGGAACGATTTCCGAGGCATCCATTTCGTACCAGGCATTTGAGCCTTTTTTGCGGAAAACTTCCGAAACCGCCTTTATTGTATCATCGTTTATAATGTATTTGCCGCAGTCGTCGCAGTAGAAGATCGGTATCGGAACACCCCAGTTGCGCTGTCTTGAAATGCACCAGTCGTTCCTTTCGCGGATCATAGCGACCATACGGTCCTTGCCCCAAGCCGGAAGCCATTCTATATTGTCGCACGCCTTGACAGCCTGCTCGGTCATGTCTTTAACCGAAGCAAACCACTGTTCTGTCGCACGGTAAATTATCGGATTTTTACATCTCCAGCAGTGCGGATAGGAGTGAACTATCTTCTCGGTAGCGAGAAGCGCTCCGCTTGCGGAAATATCATCAAAAATCGCCTTGTTTGCCCGGGCGGTGGTAAGTCCGCAGTATTTTCCCGCCTCTTCGGTCATTACTCCTCTGGCATCAACCGGTACGACTATTTCTGGCAGATCCTTGTATTTACGCCATACGTCAAAGTCCTCCGCACCGAAACCGGGAGCAGTGTGAACGCATCCCGTTCCGCTTTCAAGAGTTACATGGTAACCGCAGATGACGTGTGAAAATCTGTCCATGAAGGGATGCCTTGCTTTGACACCTTCAAGATCTCTTCCTTTCAGGGATCCGATAACTGTATATTCTCCGAGTTTAGCCTTTGACGCCACGGTTTCGACAAGCTCGTTTGCGATTATATAAATCTCACCGCCGCATTTTACAAATGAATATTCGTAATCGGGATTAAGGCAGATACCGAGGTTTCCGGGAAGAGTCCATGTGGTGGTAGTCCAGATTACGAAATAAACGTTTTCAAGTCCGCCTGTAATCTTGCTTATCTTTCCGCTTTCATCGGCACATACCGGGAATTTAACGTATATCGAGTCGCACGGATCGTCGCTGTATTCAATTTCCGCTTCGGCAAGTGCGGTCTCGTCAGACGGGCACCAGTACACCGGCTTCATACCTTTGTAAATGTAGCCTTTTTTAGCCATCTCGCCGAAAATTTCAATCTGACGCGCCTCAAACTCCGGTGCAAGCGTAAGATAAGGATTTTGCCAGTCACCTACAACACCGAGACGCTTGAAGCCCTTTCTCTGAATATCAACGTAAGTCAGAACAAAGTCCTTGCACTTGTTACGGAAATCGGTAACGCTCAGTTTTGCCCTGTCGAGTTTTGTCTGTTTTATTATTGCGCTCTCAGCCGGCAGACCGTGACAGTCCCAGCCGGGAACATACGGCGCACGGTATCCGCTCATATTCTTGTATCTTACGATAAAATCCTTGAGAATTTTATTAAGCGCATGGCCTATGTGGATATCGCCGTTAGCGTAAGGGGGGCCGTCATGAAGTATAAACAGCGGTTTGTCACGGTTTTTATCCAGAACCGCCTGATAAAGACCTGACTCATCCCATTTTCCGAGCATTTCCGGTTCTTTTTCGGGAAGATTCGCCCGCATTGAAAACGCCGTTGACGGGAGATTGAGTGATTTTGAATAATCGGTTGCCATTTTTTATCTCCTGAAATTTGTATGTTAGTAAGTTTGGTTTATTATGTCTCGTTTCCTGCTGTCGCCGCCGCGATTCAATTCGTAAAGCGGGTGACTTTGCGGTTAAATGAAAGCATTATACTGTCGCAGTTTAATAAAGGCATTGACTGTTGCGATTAAGTAATGCATTAAACTGTTACGGTTAAGTAAAAAAATCGCACTGTCGCAGTTAAATAAAGCATTGACTGTTGCAGTTAAATAAAATCATTAGGACTTCTCTTATTAACCGCTCTGCCAACAACGGAACAGAATAATTCTGTAATTTTGCACCCCGGTGACATTCAAAAAAGCTCAGCTCGTATCAAAAACAAATCAAGACATAATAATGCTTTACAAGCGCACATTATGCACTTCCGGTCATTCTCCGCCGGCTTTGAAATTGTAGATGGGTTTTATTATTTCCACTACATCAACCGTTGGAGTAATGTTATCAAGAATATCGTCAGCTGACTTGTAAGCCATCGGACATTCGTCAAGAGTCGATTTGCCTACCGAAGTTGAGTAAACATTCTTCATCTGCTTTTTGAACTCTGAAACTGTGAACCTCTGCTTCGCATCTGAACGGCTCATCAGTCTTCCTGCGCCGTGAGGAGCGGAAAAATTCCAGTCCTCGTTTCCTTTTCCGATACAGACCAGACTTCCGTCCCGCATATTTATCGGGATAAGCAGTTTTTCGCCGTTCATAGCGGAAACCGCACCCTTGCGGAGTATCATGTTTTCCGTGTCTATATAGTTATGCACAGTCTCGAAACGCTCTTCCGGATGTAAGCCCATTCCTTTCAGTATAACGTCGGTTATTGCCCGACGGTTAACGGAAGCAAAATGCTGCACGATCTTCATGTCGTGCATATAACAGTCAAAAAGCTCTCCGGTAAGATATGCCAGAGTCTTCGGAACCGTAGTTTTTCCATTGTTTTTCAGTTTTTTCAGCTCTTCGGGGATGTCTTTTTCCCTGCCCTCGGCTTTGAGACGGCTGATCAGGTACTCTGTTTCAATCTCTCTTCCGAGCTTCACGGAAAGACACGCCTGCTCCTGATAGTATCCGGCAACCTCCGTTCCCAGATGACGGCTTCCCGAGTGAACAACAATGTAAATGTTACCCTTGCTGTCTTTATCCGCTTCAATGAAGTGGTTTCCACCCCCGAGAGTTCCTATGCTTTTATGCGCCCTGCCGATATCAATATGGCGGGCACAGCAAAGCTCTGTCAGCTCCGTCTTGTCTGCGTATGCGTGAATTTTTTCACGCACGGCAAATCCTGAAGGTATGCCTGAGTAAATAAGTTTGTCCAGTTTTTGCAATTCGATGAAAGATTCCCTTATCCGGACGGTTTCCATTCCGCAACCTATATCCACACCGACCAGATTCGGAACAATTTTATCTGTCACCGTCATTGTTGTCCCGACGGTACAGCCAAGGCCGGCATGAATATCCGGCATCATTCTTATCCTGCTGCCTGCGGTGAATTCCTGATTACAAAGTTCAAGCACCTGCGATACGGCGGCACTTTCAACCACATCGGTGAACACCTTGGCAGTATTATATTTTCCTTTGATTTCAATCATACGGTACCTCTTTTACCGCTACCGTACACCGACTGCAAAAAGAAATGTCCTGTGCGTAACTTTTACCGCATTACGGACTTTATTTGTCGCTGTCTTCCTCGGTTGCAACCGTAACACCTTTCGGTGTAAGAAGGAATGTTCTGTCCGAAGGACGTTCGATTTTTCCGTTTATAGCGTAAATAACTCCGGCTATGTAGTCGAGAATTCTTCTTGCGTGTGCGTCTGAAAGTTCATCAAGGTTAAGCACGATTGTCTGACCGCCTTTAAGACTGTCGGCAATTTCGGTAGCTTCTATAAGTTTTTTCGGTTTTACGACCTTCATCTGCAGTGCGCTGTGGGATATTTCAGATCTGACCGGTATATCCTCTACTGTCATTGCGTTGAGAAGTGCGTCGTCCTCTTCATCATAACTCATACTTCTTTTGTTTGAAAATAATGCCATAGTAATCCTCCTCCGTTTGAAAGTCAAACGTAATATTTTTCAACTGTTTTTGTTTTTGAATTCTGCTGAAACATAAGTTACTGCGGATCTTAAGTTTTTTATTTCCGGGCGCTTGTTTCAGCTCAAACGCACCTTTACTGTTCTTCTCAAAAAGGACTGAAAAACTTTTCGCAGTATCGTGAACTCCCCTTTCAAGGGGTGATATATGACTCAGTTAAGCCTGTATGTCATGCTCTTTTTCCGAAAATGGCACTGCCGACCCTGACCATTGTGGCACCGCACTCAACCGCCTGCTCGTAGCTTTCCGACATTCCCATACTGAGTTCATTCATTTCGACTCCCGGAATACCGAGCTTAGCGATTTTATCGAATATTTCTTTTGTCCTGCGGAAATACATTCTGTAATCATCGGGAGCGATGTGCGCAGGGGCCATTGTCATCAGTCCGCACACCTTTATACCGGGCAAAACCGACACCTCTCTTACAAAATTCCCGGCGTCCTCGGGGAAAACTCCGCCTTTGTCCGGTTCATGTGCAATATTGATTTCGACAAGACACGGCATAACGATACCTTTTTGCTCAGCCCTGTGTGAAATTTCCTCCGCCAGTCCCAAGCTGTCAAGTGAATGAATCATCGACACCTTATCAATGATCTTTTTTACCTTGTTGGTCTGCAAGTGGCCGATAAAGTGCACAGTAAGACCGTCTTTTCTCAGCAGCGGATATTTTTCTTCCAGTTCCTGAACCTTGTTTTCGCCGATAAGTATCTCACCCGGCAGACCGTTTATCACCTCAGCCGGTACCGTTTTCGTTGCAAATAAAAGTTTCACCTTGCGTCCGCCTGAAAGTTTATGTATTCGGGACAGCACTCCGCCGATATTTTCCATGACTTTTTTTTGATACTCTTCTTCCAAACAGCCATCCCCCTTTCACGGACAAGATCCCTTTTAGTATAGCATATTTAAAAAGTTATTTATAATATTTGTAGCAGAATTTACAATAAATTTAAATTTGTCTGCGCCTCCGATATTCTCCGGAACAAAGTCGACGAATATTCTGTGTGCGTTTTTATCCGCTCTGAACCATGTAAGCTGGCGTTTGGCGTAATTTCTTGAAGCTTTTTTCACCGCTTCCACAGCTTCTTCAAGAGTAATTTTGCCGTCGAGATACATAAGTACCTCCTTATACCCTATTCCGTCTGAGGCAGTAGAACTGCGGAAAGCTTCGGAGTCAAGCCCCCTTACTTCTTCGACCAGCCCTTTTCCGAACATTTCCTCTGCACGCCTGTCTATTCGGTCGTAGAGAATGCTCCGATCATTGAAGTCAAGAAATATTTTCAAAACCCGATACGGACTTTCCGCCTGAACCGACTCTCTGTCCCACTGTGTTTTTGTTTTACCGGTAAGCATATATATTTCAAGGGCTCTGACCACCCGTTTTACGTTATTTGCGTGTGTTTTCATGGCAGCTTCCGGATCTGTTTCCGAGAGTAGACGGTAAAGCTCACCCGGATCACGGCTTTCAAGATTTTTCCGAAGCTCCGGATCTGCGGGCGCTGCCGAAAAACTGTCAATTCTGACCGCACTTTCAAGGTAAAGTCCCGTTCCGCCGCAGAAAACCGGGATTTTCCCTTTTGATGAAACTTCTCCGATAACTTTTTTTGCAGCTTTCGCATAATCCGCACAACTGAAATTTTCAGTCGGATCAGCAATATCGATAAGATGATGCGGAACACCCTGTTTTTCTTTTTCAGTAACCTTAGCCGTTCCTATATCCATTCCGCGGTAGACCTGCATTGAGTCACATGACAAAATCTCCCCGCCGAAAAGCTTTGCAACTTGAGCAGCAAGCGCTGATTTTCCGGATGCCGTCGGACCGACAACGGCAATTATATTTGTTTTGTTTTCCAAATCGCACCTCCGTTCCGGTGTTACAAGGCTGACCGGGTTTTTACTTCAAAAGCTCAGAAAAATTCCGTAATCATAAAATAATTATCAAGAAACGCTTCACAAGGCTGCTCACCGATATACGTACAGACAGAGGCTACCCGAGGATATACCGTGCAGACACCGGAAAAAATTAATCCGACAGCCGTTTTCGGCGCCCAAATTTGCCATTCGATCTCACCCGCAACCGGGAATTCAGAAACTGATCTCTCCGTCTTTTTCAAGTATGATGTCCGTCAACACAGCCGCTGTTACCGCCTCAACGCACGGCAACGCCCTTATGGCAATGCAGGGATCATGTCTGCCTTTTATATTTATTTTTACGTTCCGCATCTCCGACAGGCTGACGGTATCCTGTTCACGCGCAATGGATGCCGTAGGTTTGAACGCTGCACGGAAAACGACCGGCATACCGTCGCTTATCCCGCCGATGACACCGCCGCAGTTGTTTGTGACAGTTACTACCTTTCCGTCCCTTACGGTGAAAGGATCATTATGCACGCTGCCGCGCAGTTTCACCGCCTCGAACCCGAGTCCGAACTCTATTCCGCGAACTCCTCCGAGTCCGAACATCGCACCCGCAATCCGGTTTTCTATTCCTCCGTAAAGTGGCTCGCCGTATCCGGCATCAAGACCGACGACAGCGCATTCGACAATACCGCCGACCGAATCGAGCTCCTTCATAGCCGAGATGATGACTTTTGCCATTTCCTCGCCTTTTTCTGCATCAATTACCGGCAGAACCGGACTTCTTAACACTCTGTCGAAATCACTTTGGCAGACACCGGTAAGCGAAAACGGCGTATCGGAAATATTACCGACCGCCGCAAGATGCGTACCTATGAATATTCCCTTGGATTCAAGCATCTGTTTAAGTATTCCGCCGATTGCCACCAACGGTGCTGTAAGTCTTGCGGAAAAATGTCCGCCGCCTCTGAGATCTATGCCGCTGCCATATCTTTTGATCGCCGTATAGTCGGCGTGAGACGGTCGGGGAGTATCGGTAAAACCGCTGTAATCTCCTGATCTTACGTTTTTGTTATAAATTTTAACCGTCAAAGGCTTGCCGTCAGTTTTCCCTTCCTTATCGATTCCGCTTTCAAAAACCGGTATATCATCCTCTTTGCGGGGGGTTGTGTACGGAAGATTTCCACCCTGCCGCCTCTTCATGAAGGAGGCGAGTTTTTCCATATCTACGGAAAATCCGGCAGGAACTCCGTATGCAATCGCCGCTACAAATTCTCCGTGTGATTCCCCGTTTACCTCTATTCTTAATTTGTCACCGAATTCAGACTTCATTTCAAACATCCTTTCCGGCAGGACAGGCACCGCAGTTTTTTATAGCCTCGAAAAAACCGCCGTAGGATTTTCCCACTGCCTCGCTTCCCTTAACCAATACTCCCGTTTCGCTTATAACTGCCGCCACGGCTGCGCTCATCACTATTCTGTGATCGTTGGCTCCGTCCGCCTCTCCGCCGCACAGCTTTCCGTTCCCGTAAATTTTCAGCCAATCACTGCCCGTTTCTGCTTTTCCGCCGAGCGAACGGATAAGCTGCGCTGTCGTTTCTATCCTGTCGCTTTCTTTTATACGCAGTCTTGCGGCATTATAAAGCAAGCTCTCGCCTTTTGCTCCGCATGCCAGAACCGCCAGAACAGGAAACAGATCCGGACAGCCGCTGACATCAACATTTATGGGATTTAAAATTTTACGGCTTACAGTCAATTCACCGCCGCTTATATTTACGTCTGCTCCGGCTTTTTCTACGATTTCGATTATTTTTCTGTCCGGCTGAAGACTGTCAAAGTTCAGACCGGTTAAAGTCACTTTACCGCCGAGCGCACCCATAACCGCAAAAAACGCCGCTCCTGACCAATCTCCCTCCGCTTCATATTTGCCGGGAGAAATATATTTTCCTCCGGAAAAACGGTAACTTACCAGTCCGGTTTCCTCGCTTACGGTTCTTTCCCAGCAGACTTTGAAGCGTCGCAGGGTATTTCTTGTCATTTCAATATAAAGTTCACTTTCGGGTTTGGTCGTTAAGTTCACTACGCATTCCTCTCCCGTCAGCGGAAGCGCCATCATAAGTCCGCTTATAAACTGGGAACTTATGTTTGCGGGCAATTCGTACTGTCCGCCGCTTATTCCTCCGCTTATACTTATGGGAAGAAAATCACGGTCAGCTTTCAGACCTTTTCCGCGCAGCGCCTCCACCAGCACATTCATAGGGCGCAACGGTAGCTTTCCGCTGCCGACGAACTTTGCCGGTTTTCCGAGAGCCGCCGCAACCGGCAGCAGAAAGCGCAGGGTGGACCCGCTTTCACGACAATCAGGCACCCCGCCTCCGAACATCGGACCTGACACCGAAAATCCGCCCTCGGCTCTGTCCACCCTGCCACCGAGTGCCCTCAGGCACTCGACCGTTGCGCCCGTATCCGCACAAAGCTCACTGACTTTGACGAAAGTTTCATCCGGACAAAGGGAGGCGCAGATAAGCGCCCTGTGCACATCGGACTTTGAAGGAACGGCGACAACAGTGCCGACGGGTTTAAATGCAGGAACAAATGTAATCATATACGCCTCCGGTTAAATCAAAGTGCCGCAGCGACAATAGACGGCAGCTGTGACATGTCCGTTTCATAAAGAAAACACTCTCCGAAACGACGCGGCAAAACAAGACTTATCCTGCCGCCAAGACGTTTTTTATCGCTTTGCATGGCGTCAAGCATTTCTTTTTCAGAAAAACCGGCAGTCAAAGGAAGTCCGAATTTTGTCAGAAGCGCCGTAAGCTTCTCCGTTTCTCCTGCCGGACAAACGCCGAGCTTTACCGCTGCTTTGAAAGCCATTACCATACCTATGGCAACTGCCTGACCGTGGCAATAATAGTTATCGGAAATCTTCTCCACTGCGTGACCGAAGGTGTGACCTAAGTTAAGAAGCTGACGCACTCCGGTATCCCTTTCGTCCTCGGAAACAACCCTGCGTTTGAACTCGATACATTCGGCAATGACATCCTCGGTATTGAAGTCAGAAAGAAGCCTGTCACCGAACTTTTCACTGAAAAGCGCCGCGTATTTAATTACCTCAGCCATTCCCGAAGCAAACTGTTCGGAAGGAAGAGTTCTGAAGGTTTCCGGGTCACACAGTACAAGCGACGGCTGCCAGAATGTTCCCACCTGGTTTTTCAGTCCGCCGAGATTGACGCCGGTTTTTCCGCCGACAGAAGAGTCGACTGCGGAAAGTACGGTAGTCGGAACAGAAACAAAACGAATTCCCCGCTGATAAACGGAAGAAACAAAGCCGGTAACGTCACCCACAATTCCTCCTCCGAGAGCAATCAAAGCGTCGGAACGTGTAAAATGCTCCTTTGCAAGAAAATCAAGAATACCGGCAACTGTTTCCAGAGTTTTATGTTTTTCTCCGGACGGAAAAACATAACTGCAAGCGTCAAGTCCGGCTTTACTCAGCGACTCAAGTGCCCGACTCATATAAATCGGAGCCACGTTGTCATCGGAAATAACACAGTATCTTCTGTTTCCGACATTTCCGAAAACCCTTTCACCGAGTTCTGAAAGCAGGCCGTTTCCCGTAAGCGCGCGGTAAGTAACCGAAACCGAAATTATTACCTCTCTCATTGCTTTTCATCCTCATCTTCCGGGTCTTCTGCGTTACCCGGTTCGTCAGAAAAAGTAATTCCGGAAAGGATCTCCGAAATTCTGTTTCCTCTTTCAAGCGAGCTGTCAAAAACGAAATTAAGCGCAGGCGTTTCTCTCAGATTGACATTTTTCGCAAGGTAAGTTCTGAGAAAACCCGCTGCTTTTTTCAGCGCAGTGCGTATCTCCTTTTCGGTATAAACCTTCGAAAGAAAAGAAAAATAAACGTTTGCGGTTTTAAGGTCCTTGGCACAGCTGACGTCGGTTACCGAAACAAAGCTTTCGGTGATTACCGGATCCTTCAGTTGCCTCAGCGCCTCCGCCAAAGCCTTTGTAAGAGTTTCGTTTATTCTTAACTGTCTGTATCCTGCCATAAAAATCCTTTCTCCGGCAACGTTGCCGGAACAAATCAGATATCGTTTACTTTTGAAAGTATTCCCTCGAAATTTGCGCCGTAAACATGAGTTGACGGAGTATTTTCGATGGTCAAGCGGACAAATTTTGCCGCTTTGGACGCCGATTCAAGAACGTCATAACCGCGGATAAGCGCACCGGTAAAGACCGAAGCGAAAATGTCGCCGGTTCCGTGAACTGAAGTAGGGAGCTTTTCTCCGAAATAATACTGCATGGTGCCGGTTTCCCTGTCGCAAACACAGACGCCTATTTCACCCTCTTTGTACTCAACTCCGGTGAGAACTACGTTCTTTGCACCCATTTCAAGCATAGCACCGACCAGCTTTCCGATATATTCGGTATCGTATGTAAGTCTTTCTTTGTACTCCATACCTGTAATAAAAGCCGCCTCGGTTATGTTGGGCAGAAGGTAGTCGGCATTTGCCGAATAAGCCGCCATTTTCTTTACAAACTCACCGTCAAAACCGGTGTAAAGCTTGCCGTAATCCGCCATTGCCGGATCGATTATCAGCGGAGCGCCTTCGTTAAGCATAGTCTCTTTCATTCTCAGTGCCATGTCGAACTGAGCGGCATTTCCGATATAACCGGTGTAAATTCCGTCAAACTTAATATCGTAACTGTCCCAGTGATCGAGAATTCCCGGAATATCGTCTGTAAGATCCCTGAATGTAAAACCCTTCCAGTTTCCTGTGTGTGTGGAAAGGACCGCAGACGGAAGTATAACCGTTTCATGTCCCATTGCCGAAAGTATCGGAAGCGCAACGGTAAGCGAGCACTGACCGAGGCACGAAATATCCTGTAATGATACGATTCTTTTCTGATTTTTAACGCTGTTCATTTTTTTATCCTTTCACTATACGGCAAAAAACCGCCGTAAATTATGTTTTTGTATTTATTCAGTTCAAAGTAACCGGATAGATTAAACCGGTTACGGATTTCAGTTTTTCCGGCGTAACTTTACACCGCAAAGAACTCTTTGTCAACGGTATATTGTTCTCCGTCCGCTTTCAGTCCGCACTGACACTTTTTTGCAAGCTCAAAAAGCTTGGGACCGTCAATCGGAATAATATCGTGGAGCTGCCCGAAAAGTTTGGATGCTTCTTTATGAAAACGGGATGTGGTCATGAAAATTCCCCTCGTACCTTTTTCAACGTAAAACGCACCGACAAATTCCTTCAGCTCTTTCAGCGTCACGGCAGAATTTGTTTTCTGCTTGCACTGCACCAGTATCTTGTCTTCAAAGCCGAGCTGATCGCTTACCTGCAGCATAACATCAATACCGCCGTCGTCAGAACCGCCGATAACGTTACAGTACCCGACGTTCATGTCGATGCTTCTGTAATAGTTGTCGAGAAGCAGTGCCGAGTAATTTTCGAAAAACTCACCGCCCTTTGAGTTGAGCATAGCAATGAACTCCTCGAAAAGAGATGTCGGCTTTTTGATAACCATTGTATCGGAGCTGAGACTGTATTTTCCGTAAGCGTATGTAAGCTTGCCTCTTTTCGTAAGAGACGGCAGGAGTTTTCTGACAAGGGTATCTATATCATCGTCGTCGGAAGCGGAAGGAGTTTTGTCCGCCCCGAAATATTTAATGCAGGCGAGCAGAATTTCTTTGGCAGTCAGAGTGCCGGTTTTCAGAAGCTCTATGATATATCTTGCAACTTCGGCTTCACGGACGATAACACTCGGTTTTTTGCTTAAAGATATTTCGTTATGGTCGTTTACGCAGATGTCGCCGTACTGTTGCATACGCTGAAGTGCCGTACCGACAATACTTCTGTAAAGTGCCAGAATACCGGAAGCACGGAAGTCTTTTTTGTCATCGGGAGTCAGCGGAGAAAGCTCAACCGCTTTATCTATTATGGTTTTCCTTTTGAGCGGACCGTTTTTCAGTATTTCAGGTATCTGTCTCTTTATCTGATTAAGATACATTTTGTAATCACGCTTCAAATCTTCTGTTTTCATTCCGCCACCTCGCTTTTCGTAAAATTCCCAAAGCAAATTCAAAGCAACATCGCAAAGTTTTTATCGCAAAGTTTTTATCGCAAAACTTTTTAATATTTTCCGCAGAGCTGCGCAAATTTTCCCGGCATCGGATTTACTGCTGCCTGCGCAATCCCGGTATGCTTACAAAAATCTGCTGAACTGTTTGCCTTAAACGCCTGACTTAGCTAAAAATAAGTATAACCGCTTGGCTATATTATAAAATAATACTTAAAACTTGTCAAGCGGTTATTTATTACGTTAAGATGAAAAAAGAGAATGGTAATCGGTATTTTTCTTACCTTTAACGGATGCTTTTTCCGATACCTTGCACGGGAGCGTTTTTCGTATGCCATTTTCGGAAATTCTGCTCAGTAATTAACCGAAGAAAAAACTTATTCGGAGTATTCACTGAGTGTTACCTTTTAATCCAAAAATTAATTCATGCGAGATATTCGTGCAACAGCCGACCTTTACCGTCTTATTTTTAAGGACATAAATAAGGTCAACCGCAAAATTTACTGCAATTTAACTTTAACCCGCAAATCAATTTCCGGAGATTCCGGAGATATTTTCAGTCTGACCGGCAAGCTCGGTTCCGGCTGAAGCCTGCGTATCAGTGCCTTTTTTTACTATTTCACCGGCTTTTGTAAGAGCAAATTTTGTGAGCAGAGGGCCTACAAGCTCATAGACAAGCGTTGCACAAAGAACAACAGCACGGATTTTTTCTCCGTATTCGGTCGGAAGCGCCTCAACCACTATCTGACT
This sequence comes from uncultured Clostridia bacterium, assembly GCA_944391815.1. Lineage (GTDB taxonomy): Bacteria > Bacillota > Clostridia > Oscillospirales > CAG-272 > SIG673. The sequence continues at coordinate 40,478 of CALXUV010000074.1, forward strand.
CATTCCGATAGCGACACCCGCCTGAGGCAAAAGCGCCACTCCAAGGTATTTTCTGATGTTCTTTTCTTCTTTTACCGCCGTTGCGCCGATACGGGCTCCGAAATATTTTCCGGCAGAACGCAGAACAATGTACAGAACTCCGAGAACACCCACTGTGGGCAGAACGGCAAAATCAAGCTCCGCACCGGAAATTACGAAAAACAGCAAGAGAACAACCGGAGTCCAGTGCTCGGTTACGTCCAGCATTTTTTCGCTTTCGCCGTAGAAATTCGCCATAACCGCACCGATCGACATACAGAGAAGAAGCGAAGAAAGTCCGAACACCGAAGCTATTGAGGTACCGATAAACACGGCGCATATTATCGAAGTCAGTCTGTTTGAACGTGAGGAGAAAAATCCGAGCCCGAAAGTCAGAACAACACCTATGACAGCTCCGATAACAAGCGAAAGCACAATTTCCGCAATCGGGTCGAAAATCATTTCAAAAACACTCACCGCTTCAGTGGCAATCGACATTTTTGCAATTGAAACTGATACAGAAAATACCATGAGTCCGATAGCGTCATCAAGTGCTACGACCGGCAAAAGCATTGAGGTGACCGGACCTTTTGCAGAGTACTGTCTCACCACCATAAGGGTTGCGGCGGGAGCGGTAGCGGCGGCAATGGCTCCGAGACTTATGGCAACCGCAACGGGAAATCCGAAGGCAAGAAGTCCGACATCAACTACGAGCGTAGTGAAAAGAGCCTGACAAAAAGTTATTATAAGCACGCTTTTTCCGATTTTCTTTATTTTTGACAGTCTGAACTCGCCGCCTATCGAAAAAGCGATAAACCCGAGAGCGACATTGACAAGAATAGTGAGCTTCGGTATAAAATCCGCCGGAATGATCTGAAGAACGCTCGGACCTATGAGAACGCCGGCAACGAGATATCCGGTAACGTTAGGCAGACCGAGTTTTTTCACAATCCTGTTGAAAATAAGACCTACGGCAATTGCCGTACCGAGTGAAAGAAGAATATCGGCAGAGAAAAAGGTTCCGATAAAGTCAAAAAATTTCAAAAAAAAACACCAGGCTTTCTTTATTATTAATCTTTATAATTATATATCCGCCGAATTTGTTTTTCAATATTTTTTTTGCACAAAAATATACATTTTCAAAGGCAGACTTTTGCGACAAAACACAACTGCCGAATCGATAGTGGCAAACACGGGCGGTTTAGTGTACAATTTCCGAAAAAAGCCGTCTGCTTAAACTGATATCTACCTTCAAAAATGTTTGACTTTCGGGTTCACTTCAGACCGTTAGCCGTATTCTTCAAATAATCCTGGTTTGAAACAGTCAAATATTCTGAAAACCGATCAAAAATTATTCGGAAACGGTAAAGCTCATATAAAATTCACCGGAAAAGTATTCCGGAATAAAGGGATGTTTTAAAAAAATCCGGACAGTACGATCTTCGGAAATACTGAACTCTCAAAACTCGGAAAAAAGCACCCCAAAACAACCAAACACAAGACAAATACAATTTTTTTACGAAAATCCCCCGAAAGTAAGCAAAGCTGATTACTCTCGGGGAAATATCTTATTTTGATTTGTTGTACCGTTACTTTTTAATTTTCGTTTTCCTCGGAAAATCTGATATTCAAAGTGAGAAATTTCGGGGATATTGAAACCAAACTGATTTTCACCGAAAAACTCAGAAAACTACGGTTTTCAGAACTTCTTCTGCGGTTTTCTCGGGAGTTTCACAGACGTTTACCGTAAAATCCGCTGCCATTCTGTAAAGCGGATCCCTTTTTTCAAGCATGTTCAGAAGCGTGTCCTTGCCGCCTTTTGAGAGCGGTCTGCCCTTTGTTTCAAGAGAACCGACGTCCCGCATAAGGTAGACAACTCTGCCGTTCTGTCTCAGCAGCGGTATATTCTCCGCAACGGTAACCGCTCCTCCACCGCAAGCGAGAACTATTCCGGACATACGGGTAAGCTCTTTTAACGCCTCGGTTTCCTTTTTTCTGAATTCGGTTTCGCCGTCTTCGGTAATTATCGCCGCAGGAGATTTTCCGTATTTTTCGGTAATATAATCGTCGCAGTCGAAAAATTTCTTATTGGTAACCGATGCTAATAATTTTCCGACGGTCGATTTGCCGCATCCCGGCATACCGACAAGTGTGATATTTCTCATTCCGGCGTTTATTTTGCGGTAAATTTCGCCGATTTTTTCATTTGGAACAGGATTTCCGAAAAAGTATTCGGCAGCTTTTACCGCCTGAGCAACAAGCATATAAAGTCCGCCGGCATTGGTTATTCCCATTTTTTCCGCTTGAAGCAAAAGTGCTGTTTTCTCGGGATTGTAAATTATATCGCAAACGCCATGCAGATTTACAAAACCGTCCAGAAGAACCGCCTGTTCTCCGTTACCCGGAAACATTCCGCAGGGCGTGGTATTCACTATTATGCCTGCGTCCGAGTGTTTTTCTATGTTACCGTAGTTGTCTTTTCCGCTTCTTGAAATGACTGTAACCTCTGATGCTCCGAGATCACGGAGAACCGCCGTAACCGTTTTTGAAGAACCGCCGCTCCCCAGAACCAAGGTTTTTTCCCCGCAAACACCGATCCCGGCGTTTTCAAGCATACTTTTAAAACCGAAATAATCCGTGTTATAACCGGAAAGAGTTCCGTCTTTTTCTTTTACAACGGTATTGACGCTGCCGATAAGCTCTGCTTCTCTTGAAATGCGGTCACAGAATCTCATTACTTCGGTTTTGTACGGAATGGTGACGTTTACCGCAGTAAAATTTCTTTCGGTGAAAAATTTTTCAAGTTCCTCCGGAGCAAGGTCGAAAAGCTTGTAGGTGTAGTTTCCGATAAGAGCATGTATCTGAGGCGAAAAACTGTGTCCGAGCGGATGTCCGACAAGACCGCAGACGACCTCGCAAGAAAATTCATCACTATTGTTTTCCGTATTCAACATTTTTTGCCCCTTTCTTGTTTACCGTCCGATTTTTGTTTTCTTTGCTTTTTCAAATATTATCCAAATGGCGTTCTATTGGTTTTCTTTAAGCAGTTCTTACTGTTTTCAGATAAAATGTCTTTTCCCTGCATTAACTGTACGTTCAGATACTTCCCGTAAAATCACGGTCGGGTTTTATTATACACCTGTAATCAGGATGCTTTGAAGTTATCTCTTCGGTGAGCTTTCTTATTACCTCTTCCGTCTTTATCTCGGAATCCGCCGGCAGTACAAGATCGAATATCACGTTTTTCGCATCAGACGCCCTGACTATCCGGAGATCGTGAAAGCTCGCTCCGTTGTTAAGATCCGCTATCATCTGAGTCAGTTCCGTATGAAGAGTGCCGAGAAGCTCATCCTTTGTGTCAACCGGATCCATATGTATCACCGTCATGCAGCCCATTTCTTCCGATATAGCAACTTCAAGGCCGTCGATTATTTCATGAAGAGTTATCGGATCTTCGTAACAGGATACCTCGCAGTGAAGCGAAACCATCACCTTGCCCGGACCGTAATCGTGAACGACAAGATCATGTATACCGAGGATCTTATCATTTGACTTTGCGATATCTATCACTTTTTTCACAAACTCCGCCGAAGGGTTCTGACCGAGCAGAGGAGAAATCGTTTCTCTTGCGACACGGAAACCGGAATATATGATGAACAGTGAAACCGCCAGACCGAATATGGCGTCAACGTACAGCACTCCGGCAAAGCGAACTATCAGCGAACCTGCCAGAACCGCTGAGGTTGAAATTATATCGCTGAAGCTGTCCTTGGCTGTTGCAAGCATGGCGGAAGAGGAAATTTTCTTTCCGTACTTTGTGTTGTAAAAGTAGATATAGAGTTTAACCGCCACCGAAAAAAGAAGCACTGCGGTTGTAAGCACTCCGAACTCAGGAAGAGATGGTTCGATCAAACCCGAAAACGAGGTTTTGGCAAGCTCTGTACCCATGAGTAGAATCATGAAAGCCACAATAAGACCCGAAATATATTCAAATCTGCCGTGACCGAACGGATGATGTCTGTCAGGTTTTTTCTCCGAAAGCTTAAATCCGATCAGAGTAACGACTGACGAACCGGCGTCGGAAAGGTTGTTGAAGGCATCGGCGGTAACCGAAAGAGAGCCGGAGATAAGTCCAGCAACAAATTTGACCGCAAAAAGAACGACGTTAAGAAAAATTCCGACTGCTCCGCATACTTTTCCGGTAAACGAGCGCATTTCTGTTTCTCCCGATTTGTTTTTTGAGAAAATTCTCAGAATGAGTGCTATCATAACTTGCCTTTCACACTAATTTGCGATAATTTATTTTAAACGTCAAGTCTCTGCCGGACTTCATTTTTTCCAACAAAAAACGGCTGAAAATTCCGACATGCAGAAAAAACGATCAAACCCGCAAACGGAGAAAACAAAGACCTGAAAAATCTCACACGGTTTTTATTTTCCGTAATCTTAATACATCCGGTACTTTATGCTTTACGTAATTTTGTATTTACCTGATCACTATTGCCGGTGAATTTTTCCCGGAAATTTTTATTTTTCCGAAAGAGCCGCACCTATAACCGTGCCGAACTGCGAATATTCCGGAATAATGAAATGTGCTCCGAGCATATGCTCGATGTTCAGAAAAATCTTTTTCGCCTGGGGTATGGTGGTCAGGTTGCCGATAAGCACAATGTTCTGTATATTCTTGGCTTTTGCGGCAAAAACAGCGGTGGTTCCGACACTTTCAAACACCATATTGATTATTCCGAGCGCAATATCGCTTTTGTCCGCAATGTCGCTTATTTTTCCGAAATTGGCTACCGTGAGCTCCGGCTGCATCGACGAAAAATCGTCCTTTTTGGTTATATCCCTGATACGCAGATCGATCTTTGAGAGATCTCCTTGTTCTGCAAGCTCATAGATGTGTCGAACGTTGTCCATCGATAAAAGAAGCTTGCTAAGTCCCATCAGCGTACCGCCGCCGACAGCCGTACCTCCGAGATACTCTATATCACCGTTTTTATCCGCATAAACACAGGCTGTACCGGTTCCGAGGCTTACTATCAGCGCTTTGTCAAGACCTGAAAGGTAAAGTCCGCCGAGTCCGATGCTCCGAAACTCCGATACCTTTTCACATTTCAGACTGTATATTCCCTTTTCAAGAAAAGATGCGCCGACGCCGGTAACCTTTATCTTGCTTATCTGATCAAGCGACAGCCCGTTTTCGGAAATGAATTTTCCGAACGCTCCGTAAATTGAGGTTATCTGGTCATTTGCATGAACAAGCATCGGGGCGATAAGCCTTTCGTTTTCATCAAATCCGACGATTTTGGTGGTGCTTCCTCCCACATCTATTCCGAGAACCGCTTTCATCTGGTTTACCTCTTTCGTCAAAATTTTTATTTACCGTCGACGGGCATAAAGTCTGACGTTCCGCTCCGGCGCCGGATAAATTATCTCAAACATAACAACGTATTTTACCATAAAACTATTAAGATTGAATTAATATATTGTAAACAGAAGAAGTTTACAATATATTAATCAAATTTTTCAAAAAATCTTGTAGAATATAGTAGAAGACGAGAAGTTAAGGGGTGAAAATGAAGATGAAATGCGAAAAAAGCGATAAAAACGGCATTTTGAAAAACAAAAAACTGTTTGTTTTTGACCTTGACGGCACCGTATATCTCGGAAACAGAATCTTCCCCGAAGCAGTCCGACTCGTAAACAGTCTTATCGAAAGCGGCAGGAAGGTGCTTTTTTTCACCAACAACGCCTCGAAAAGTCCGGATTTTTACCTTGAGAAGCTAAGAAAATCGGGGTTTGAAATACCGGACGGATCGGTTATGACCTCCGGTGACATTACCGCTTCTTTTCTTCTGAAAAACCGCGCCGGAAAAACGGTTTATCTTGTGGCAAACAGTTCCATGAAAAAGGAAATGAGCGAAAAAGGCATAAAAATCAGCGACGGACAGCAGGCAGACATAGTTGTAAGTTCGTTTGACACGGAGCTGACATTTGAAAAACTGACAGCGGCATGCAATCTTATTTCAGACGGAGCCGAATATATATGCACTCATCCGGATCTTCGCTGCCCGACTGAGAACGGATACCTCCCAGACAGCGGAGCAATTTCAGCAATGATAACTGCGGCAACAGGAGTAAATCCGGTATTTTTCGGAAAACCCCACGCCGAAACAATGCTTGAAATAACGGAAAAGACCGGCTGTCGGCAGGAAGAAATATGTATTGTGGGCGACAGGATCTATACCGATATCGCCTTCGCCGTCAACAGCGGGGCAACGTCGGTTCTGGTGCTTACCGGAGAAACCGATGAAAAAATGCTTTCCGGTGTTCCGGAAGAATCAAAACCCGATTTTGTCTTCGACAATGCCGACGGAATTTACAAAGCGGTGTTCGGACTTTGATTACCTGTAATCATCGGATTTTCCGGAAAATAAAAAAAGCGGAATAAAAAACGCTTGAAGTCAGGTACAACAGGTTATGGCAAAAACGTAAGAGTAAAGCAATCGGCAGACAGGGTTTTAAAACGTAACTCCGGAAATCAAGAATGCGTCAGACATAGTTTTAAAAAAACCACCTGACACCAAGCATGCGGAAGGCAAACTTTTAAAAAATCAGCTGAAAACAAGAATACAGAAGACTTTTATAAAAAATAGCTGAAAACAGGAATACGGCAGACAAAGTTTTAACAAAAAAGCTGATGAAAAGTAAGTGAGAGACAATTTTCAGACAAAAGATTATTTTACAAACCAGCTTACGTTACGATGACTTAACCCGGAAACGGTAATTTCAGATAAAAACACACGGAGGAATATGACCGGATGGCAAGAAAGATCTTTACAATGAGTTTCGACGACGGCACGGTTCAGGACAGAAGATTCATAGAACTTATAGACAGATACAACCTCAGAGCAACTTTCAACCTGAATTCAGGAAATTTCGGAAGCGTACACAACATTACTCACGAGGGCATAAACGTCTGTCACGACGAGGTGTCGTCGGACGAGGTGCGAAATCTCTACCGCAATCACGAAATAGCGGTTCACACCGTTCATCATCCCAACCTGATAAACTGCGATGACGAAAAGGTTATTTCCGAGGTGCTCGATGACTATAAAGCGCTTTCGGAGCTTTCCGGAAAAACAATTACCGGAATGGCGTACCCCTGCGGCGGTCACTGCTTTGACGACAGAGTGATAAAACTTATAACCGAAAACACGCCGATAAGATACGCAAGAACGACCGATTCTCATCACACATTCGCTCTGCCCGAAGATTTCATGAAATGGAATCCGACCTGCCACCAGAATGACCCCGAACTGTTCTCGATTGCAAAAGATTTCATAAACGCAGAGGCGGGAGAAAACGACCTTTTGTTTTACCTTTGGGGACACAGCTTTGAGTTTGATAAATTCGGAAGCTGGGAAAAATTTGAGGAATTCTGCCGGCTGATTTCCAAAAACAGAGACATCACCTATATGACCTGCGGTGAAATATACAGTTACCTGACAAAGAAAAACGCCGTAAGTTTCTGAAAACAAGCCTTATCGTAAAACCGATGTGCAATCCGGATACTTTGTAATAAAGCAGATTGCTCTCAGACAAATAAAAATTTGGAGGCGGAATATGCTCTCAACGATTTACAGCTCCGGAATTACGGGAGTTGACGGATTTACCGTCACAGTAGAATGCGACGTGCGCGACAGATTGGCAAATTTCGAGATTGTCGGACTGCCCGACGCCGCCGTAAAAGAAGCAAAGGAACGGATACGTGCCGCCATCGAAAACAGCGGTTTCATCTTTCCTGACGCTTCAATCGTGATAAATATGGCGCCCGCTGACACAAAAAAATCAGGCACGGTTTTTGACCTTGCCATGCTCACCGGCATAATGCGTTCGGCGGGAAGTATAAACCCGTCGATAGATTTTTCAACTAAGTGCTTTATGGGTGAGCTCTCGCTTTCCGGAGCCGTCCGCCCGGTCAGAGGTATACTTTGTATGGTGCTGGCGATGAAAAACGCCGGATTCCGTGAGGCTTACGTTCCGGAGGAAAACGCAGCAGAGGCAGCAGTGGTAAGCGGAATTGAGGTTTACGGCGTTTCGTCGGTAAATGAGCTGCTCGACCATTTCAGCGGAAAGAAACCGTTAAGACAAAGAGAGTTCGATCCGAACGCACTTCATCCGCAGAACGGCGGTTACAGTGTTGATTTTTCCGACGTAAAAGGACAGGCTCGTGCAAAAAGAGCGATGGAAATAGCGGCGGCAGGAGGTCACAATCTGCTGCTTATAGGACCACCCGGAACGGGAAAAAGTATGCTTGCAAAAAGACTGCCGACAATACTTCCGGACATGACCTTTGAGGAAGCAATAGAAGTTACGAAAATATACTCGATAGCCGGAATGCTCCCGTCGGGCAGCTCACTTATGACTTCAAGACCCATCAGGTCTCCGCACCACACAATGTCGGAAACAGCGCTTGCCGGCGGCGGCATAATACCATCGCCCGGTGAAATTTCGCTTGCGCACAACGGAGTCCTGTTTCTTGACGAACTGCCGGAATTTCCGAGACAGGTCACCGAGGTTCTCCGTCAGCCGCTTGAAGATGGCGAGATAACTATAACAAGAGCAAGCGGAAAGATAAAGTTTCCGAGTTCATTTATGCTTCTGTGCGCCATGAACCCATGCAAATGCGGTTACAGAGGTCACCCCACTCACCGATGCACATGCAAGCCGGCGGACGTACGCAAATATCTTTCAAGGATCAGCGGACCGCTTCTTGACAGGATAGACCTTCAGGTGGAAATGCCCTCGCTGACAAAAGACGAAATACAGCAGCTTACCCCCGGAGAAAGCTCGGAGGAAATCCGGAAACGGGTTTGTGCGGCAAGGACATTTGCGGCAGAGAGATTAAGGGACGGCGAAGGGGTTTACTGCAACGCAAAAATGACACCGAGACAGATAAGAAAATATTGCACACCTGATGCCGAAGCCTCGGAAATGCTTTCGCAGGCGTATGAAAACATCGGTCTTTCGGCAAGAGGATATGACCGGATACTGAAAGTGGCAAGAACGATAGCGGACCTTGCCGGAAGCGAAATAATAAAAGCGGAGCACATAGGCGAAGCAATTCAGCTGCGCCTGCTTGACCGGACTTATTTTTCCGAATAACCGCTGAAAAAAAGGCAATTTATGCCCGATATTCGTATTTGCGGAAAACTACGGATAAGTTTATCCGAAAGCGTATTTTAAAACAACGCAAGCGGCGTTTTCATCTTGCCGGATGAGAATTAAACTTAAAAATCACTTGCATTTTCCCGTCAAAAACCGATCAACTGACACAAATGAAATGTCATTTTTAAATGTTACCAAACAAAAAACAAATATTCACTATGTTGATTTTTTAGTATACAGGTTTTACCAAAAAGACAATTATTGCTGAACGAAAAATTCAGTTTTGTTTGCTTTTGGTTAAAACACGAGTTTTCCACAGGGTTGTGGAAAACTATAAAAATCCATCAAAAATGCAGTAAATAAGCACCACCGGAGGTAAAAAAAGGAGCATTTTCTGTGGAAAACCCTGTTGCAAAATGTGGAAAACCGAAAAAATTTAAAAATTTACAATAGATAAAAAAATGAACAGCCTGCAAAAAAATCGCTGTTTTACAAACAAATTCGGAAGGATAATAATATTGATATACAATAAAAATTCAACATGCTGCTTTACCGGACACAGAGACATTCCGCCAAAATATCACGGTAAAATAAGTTCCGTTATATCCGTTCAGGCGGAACGGCTTTACAGCGACTATTCGGTATGCAATTTCATTACCGGCGGTGCGGTCGGATTTGACATGATAGCCGCCGAAACAGTAGCGGGAATGAAATATTTTTTCAGAGACATAAGGCTTATTCTCGCACTTCCCTGCGAAAACCATTACGCAAAATGGTCGGAAACCGAAAAGCAGAAATTTTTCAGAATCGCTGAGTCGGCAGATGAAACGGTCTACATTTCAAGGGCTTACGAAAAAGGCTGTATGCTGGCACGCGACCGCTTTATGGTCGATAACAGCGGTTACTGTATAAGCTACTGCGTCCGTCAGAGCGGCGGAACCTTTTACACACTGAGTTACGCACGGAAAAAAGGCCTTTTTCTGACCGAAATTTCCGGACTTGTACAGACGTCGGCAAACAGAGCCGGAAGCAAAGGACAGGAGGATAAATGAGCACCGTAAAAAAGAAAAGTATAATAAAAAACATGTTTTTCAGCGCAAAAAACCGCGCTAAAATGCAGAAATATCTGAATACCATGTCGCAGAACGGATACCACCTCAAAAGTATCGGCAAGTTCGGCTGTACCTTCACCGATGACGAAACGGTACGGAATATTTACTCTATCTGTCCGGAAGGCGACACGGTTTTTTATCAGAACGATAAAGACTGGCAGACGGTAACCGTTCGCAAGGGCGCAAAAATACTGAAAAAGGAAATACCGGACAACGCAGTCAGTCTTACAAGAAGTTTCGGTAAGAACCAGCTTCAGACAGAGGCGGCTTGGCTTGGCTCCCTGCTGCTGAAAGGACTTGTACTCACAGGGAAAACCGGAAGCGAATATATATTTATGCGTTCGCAGGAGTTCACCGAATACCGATATATAATAGTAGATGAGCGCGATTACGCTCCGAGCGACAAACTTAAATTCCTGGCCCTTGACGAACAGGGCAAGGTTTACCTTATAAAAAACGCAAGCATAGAAAACAGAATAAGAAAAATGAGGGGCAAAAATCTGCCTGACCTCATGCTTTCCTTCTTTATGGCTTTGGGGGGAGCATGCTGTCTTGCCGTATCTCTTATCTTTTTCGGCTTCAAGGCAGCTTCACTGCTGTCTTCCGGACAAAGTGCCCTGCCGTTCATTATCGCCGGCTCAGCTCTTGCGGTAATATCGCTTACCGTAATGCTTGTGGGTTATTTCAGATTCAGGAGAATATCAGAACTCCGTAAAATAATGAAAGAGGAGCGACTTGCTCTTCAGAGACAACAAGCGGAGAAAAAAGGCGAAAAAACCCCGCCGCCGGAAAACAAACCCGAAACCAAAAACAGCAACACCGTGGTAATGAATACCGTAGTGATGAATAACTACGGCAAAAGAAAAAAAGGAAGCCGTACGCAGGATTTTGAACAGCCGGTTCAGGACGATGAATTCGATGCGGCTCTGGACAACATTTTCGAAGGAAATTATGCCCCTGTAAACCAAACGGATAATCCTGCACTCGACGAGGAGAGTAATCCTGCGCTTATGTACTGGAAAGACCCGAAAGACATGACCAAAAAGCTTATAAAAGCGTACAGCGGCGAGAAAAAGAGTAAATCAGCCTCAGCGGGCATGGCAAACCGTGACAATGTATTTTACGTCGATAACGATGATACGGCAGAAAAACCGGATAACACCGGCAAGTCTTCTGCCATTTCAAACGAAGAGTCTAATGATTTTTACGTCAGAGAAAATACCGGAAACGGAAAAACCGCAATAATTGTTAAATCTCTTCTTATACTTCTGTCAGTAGTCATATTTTCATTTTCACTCAGATATGTAATAAGTTTTTTTGCACGCGGAGCCGAAAGCGGATATCTGCTTCTTATCCCGGCACTGATAGGGATTGCCGTAACCGTAATAGCTACAGTTTATCTTACAAAATCACTTATCCTCGATCTTCAGGAAAGAAGCGTTAATTCTGACGAAAATGACATCTACGGCGAGGACGACGGTGAAAGATAAAATCAGCGGTTTTAAAAACGCTTTCGGACATTGACTCCGATAAATCACATAAAAACTTCATTTTTCCGGGAAAAAACCGAAAAGGAGAGTATCTGCGGGGCACAAACATTGTTTACTACTCAAAACCGAGAGCGGAATTTGTTACAATTCCCGGTCCACTCGACGAAGAAGCTCTCCGCAAATATTTCAAGGGTGTCTGCGAAGCGGCAAGCGGATGTCTGTTTGAAATGGCACAGCGTGATTCGGCGACGCTGAACGCGGCAAACGTTACGTTCAGATAGCAAAAGAATGTATAGAAAGATACCGGAAACCGTAAGACACTCACCGCTTCCGTATACAGCAACAAAAGTAATCCGTTAAGCCGTTACCCGAAAGCTGTTCAGCCCTTCTCCTACGGGTTCCCTTAACCCTAAAATACCGAAAAAAACGTTTTCTGCTGTCTATCATAACAGTAATTTACGGCAGACACGAAGGTAAGACATTCAACAACATTGCAATCATTAAAAAAATTCAATCTCACTGATGAAAATCTTAAATTTCTTATTTTGCCATTCAAAATAAATAATTTACCGGATAAAATGTAAATCAGGTAAAACGAAAAACAAACAGCAAAAAAAGACAAGGTCTGCCTGCACGGTACCCGCAAAAGCGTCTGACTTTTGAGGTACATGCAATTCTGACCTTGTCTTTTGGTTTTAAATGAAAACCGGGAAGACATTCACCGATATTATTTCCCGATTACGCCCTGATCTCTTACCGATCAGTACTGAATGGTTTTGAATGTCTCACTTATGTAATCGTTTATCAGATTCTGAGCCGCATCGGCTTTTGCAGCTATTTCTGTGGAGATTGAAGTCTGATTTTTGATGCAGTTGTAGAAAACACTGCAAATGCTTCCGGCTTTGTAGTTATACTCGCAAAGGAAACTCTTGCTCGCCGTTTCATAAATAAGATCTATCATCCTCGATGCGTTGTCATCTCTTGCGTATTTGTTTTTCAGCGCAACATTATAAAACGCCTCTGTTGTATATCTGTACGCTTCGGCACAAAGAGCCTCAATGCAGATACCGACCTTTTCAAGTA
>CALXUV010000075.1 GCA_944391815.1 uncultured Clostridia bacterium
CTGTCTTGGCTTGCCGCACGATGCTGTTAACCGTGCGGTCCGGCACAGGATGAATCGCTCGCTTGTCTTTCTTCTGCTCTTTATTTGCAGAAAAAAGAAAGGTCATGGCGCTCCTGCCCGGCAGCTTGTCCTTTCGGACGGGGCTGAGAGTAACCTCGGCACACCGAATATTCAGTTGTTAAGGATCGCGGGGGAACTATTTTTGTCCCCTCACTATTACTGGCAAAGAAATCGGCATTTTCTGAACCAAAACGAAAAAATATTTTTCTTTTCGTTTGCCAGTGCTATTTGCCCTCACTATTACTGGCAAAAAAATAGCCGTTTCTACAACCAAACCGAAAAAATATTTTTCGGCTGCCGATGGACGCAGGACTTTTTGTCCCCTCACCCTGTATTCCACACTTTTTTCGAGTTTGAGCGATAAAAACTTAAAAATATTTTTCGTATGGCTGCAGGCAACCGCAAAGGCTTTTGTCTCATCACCTGACAACGGACATTTTCATGGCAAAAGTAAACCGTCATGAAAAATATTTTTCTCTTTTGAAGTCTCCTTTGTTCTGACTTACTGTTTCTTTTTCTGCTATATAGATATATTCTCTTGTTATATTCACATTGTGGGTTCATGGTGAACCCACCCATAGACCACCGAATGGGCAGAGTGATCCCGTGGTCGTGCGGGGATGAAATTTTTCTCCCTTACAGCATCGACATTTCTGCATTTTTCTTTTCTTCGATCTCTCTTTTCTGCCGTTTGTCGATGGTCGGCTGACTGCTTTGCCTGCGGTCGTCTATCCGATCACGGAAAATCCCACAGAGATTTTTGAAAAGTCTTGTAACGGCAGTGGCAGAAACAGTCGGTGAGATCTTTTGCGAGGCTTGCGTTTGTGATTGTTTCTTCGGCGGATTAGTCTCGGTTTGCCCGCTGTCCTCGTGCAGTTTCATCGCTTCCCGGATGATGTCATTCTTGATCGATTTGAATTCTTTGTTCTGCGACAGCGGAATCTTCGGCGGCATTTCCGAGGTGTAGGTGCGGAGTATCTCATACTTTTTCTCATACCAAAGGTCATAAAGCCTTGATATATTTTCATCCTCCGCCAGCAGATCGACGATGGAATCGATCAGATCCTTGACATCTCTTTTGAGATATCCATACACCTTTTTGCCCTTGGTGCGGGACAGTTTATCGGAAAGCAGAAGAAGTTTCTGCTCCGCTTCGGGGTTACTGTACTTGTTTTCCGAAATCTTTTGCAGAATTTCATCGAGCATTGCTTTCCAATCTTTCTTTAACAGATCCCGCCTGTCGGTCTGTTCACGGAAAACAAATTTCAATTCGTCACGAAAAATATCGTTGCCAAGGGCGGAACGCATATTGTTGATGCCTTGTTTTGTGAGATACCCGACGCTCGGATCATCACAATACGCAAGCAAATGAATGTGCGGATGGTGTGCTTCATTATGAAATGCCGCATACCATTTCAGTTCGGACAGCGGAATCTTGAGTGCATCGGCAAGTTCACTTGTGTGCGCACGGAGCATTTCCCGCCATGATGCGGCGTTGTCAAAGCTGAGTCGTTCGGCATCTTCCCGACGCAAAGACACGATCATTGTCCACATATTGCCCTCATGACGATTCAGTTCTGCGGATACCTGCGAGAGGACGATCTCCTCACCATCATTTGAAAACAACCCGTGTCTGCCGAGCTTTTCCGCACGGGGACGGGTTGCAATGTAGTCTGCGTAGGTAGAAACCGCCGTTGCCGCCTGGAAGTTATCCTCAATGGCACGGTACAAAAACTCGGAAGCGTTCTCGGCAGTCGGACTTTTGATGTAGTCATCGTATTCCAACATTTCGGCGCAGTCGGGAAAATCCTTCAGCAATTTTTCAATGAGTTGCTTCTGTCCGAGCGTGGAAGGCAGATCTTTCTTGCTGTCGGGAAGCAACTCCGCACCGTTTCGGAGTGCGATATACTTGGCATATCCGCCGAAGTTTTTGCCGTGATGCGGCTTGTAGTATTTGAATTTGGTTACGAGTCTTGCCATCTGATCGCTTCATCCAGGCACATGGTTCCGTTGATTCTCTTGACCTCATCCTCGCAGGTCTCCCGCAGGGCGCGCACATCTTCTGGAGAGAATTTGTTCGTTGCCGCAAGAATGTTGAGGAGCAGAGAGAGTTCCACTGCCACACGGTATGCCTGTCTGCTCTGCCGGAATTCGCTCTCCCGCACGATACTTTTGAGTGTGGAGATCACCACTTTCGGCAGATACCCAGGGTTCTTTTCGTTTGCCACATAGCCGCTGTAAAACACGATGGCTTTGGAGATGTACTCGCTCAGGCTCTTGCAGTTATCCTGTTGATACCACTGACGAGCCATGTCAAGCACGGACGATTCCGCATAAAGGCGGAAACAATCCTTTTTCTTTTTTTCTTCTGTCATAATAATCACTCCTTTATAAAATTAAGTGTAGCCTACCGAAAAGTGCCTTGTTATCGGCACGATTTCAACTTGTAGCCTACACTTTTTTTGAGATTTTGATTTTTAGCCTACAGTGTCAGAATAGACATATCGGCTTGAAAAGGCGAGGAAACGGGGCGAAAAGGCGAGGAAAAGCGGTCGGCTCTGCCGTCCGATGTGATCATGAGGGCGGGCTTAGCCCGGACTCTTTCTCCTGCTTGAAAATCGACCTTGCATCTGACTGCTCGTCACGTCAATTTACACACCCCATTTCTCGCAATTTTCGCTCATTTGGGTTTGTGCCGCTTCCATTCACATCGCTCAAAAAGCCCCGCAAACCGCTTTTGCGCATCGAGCGAGCGTTGACTCGCATCAATGGTCAAACGCCGAAAAAACGCCCGATTTGCGGGCGTGTGGCGAGCATAACAACAGCTCCTTGATTCTTTTTCAAAACCAAAGAGCCGTGTTGTCATTTGAGTGAAAGCAAAAACCGCACCTCATGTGAGGTGCGGTAATCTTCGATTCAGTTGTTCAGTGCAAAGTCCGTCCACAGGCAATGTCGCCGAGCAATTCAATTCGTGTCCGGAGGGCATTTGCCAGTGTTTCTACACGCACGGGTTCCAGGTATTCGGATTTTCCGTACAGTTCTCTTGCATAGTCCTCGATGCCATCAAGAGCGGACAGATCCAGCCACGAGAAGTCGGTGACAAGCGTCAGGTTCTCTGTGGGATTCTTCTTCCACAGCGGTGTTTTGATGTTGCTGTCATCGTCCGCGTGCATCTCTCCTATGACACGGTTGAACCACATGGAGTTACCGTTGTCGTAAAGCGGTGCAGTGCCGATCCATTCCAGCGTGACCGCATTGCGGATCAGTCCGAAGTTGTTCAGATGCCGATCCTCATTGACAATGAGATAATCAAGCACAAGCATCTGTTCCAACTTTTTGCGTGCGTCGGTAATGCCGAGTGTTTCACAACACTCGATATAGAATTCATATTCCGATTGTTCGTTTCTCTTTTTGAAAGCACTCATCACCTGCGCCGCCGCTACCAGGTCGGTTTCAGGGGTAATAAAGTCCTCACATCCGGAACAGATTTCACCGTGTTCGGGAATCAGCGTATAAGGCACACGGGAAATGCCAAGCCGTTTGGCAATTTCGGACGCCAGCACTTCGTTATAGGCTTCCTGACGATAGGGCGCACTGGAATCCTTGAGGAGCACCCGCTTGCCATCGATGATCTTCCACTTCTTTTTAAGATTACCGTTTGCCGTATTGTCAGGGGAGACAAGGCTTGCACTGTCGGAGCTTCTGCCTTTGCCGAACAGGATGTTGCCGATGTCCTCCGAAAAAGCATTTTCAAAGAAATTTACCCGATGCCAATCCAGTGGCTGATCGGTCGGAGAGATCCAATACTGATCGGACAGACTCAGACCAAAGCACTTTTCGATCAGCTCCTGCGGGGAGGACAACTCAAGTTCCTCCAGTACATCGCGGATGCCTTTACGGCTCGCAGGAATAGAACGCTTTGTCCACCAGCGGTTGAGGGCTTTCCGTTCTACGCCGATTTTGTTATAGGTGCCGAGCGGCAGATGCTCTGCATGATGAATTCTGCCAAGTGAGATGATGTTTGAATATTCGTCAAGTTTCAATTCCATGACCGGAACATCACGGTGCATAAGCGTGTACAGCATAAGATATCCTCCTTTCCTTGCGATACTGTTTTTATTATACCATTTTTCTCTTGAAATTGCAAGAGAAATACGGCGAATTGATGCTACGACTGAAATATTATTTGGACCGCACGCATTTTGAAGCAGATGATTCCGACAGTTGTATCTCTCTGCGCAGGCAATGCGTGCGGACTGCCACAGGGGCTGAGAATGGGGCGATTTTGGCGAGCTTCTAATCGGATTTCTAAAAAATCGGTTAGACTTTTGTTAGAAGCGGGGCGGTGCGCAAAAGTACCGTGACATCAGGCTTTTTCGCAAAGTTGCCTTCAAAACCGTTGAAAATGCGGTCGATCCGGGGCAAACGGACGATTTTAACTTCTTTTATCTGCTCACAAAATATCGCAACGTATCAGGAGGTTATGACACTCGAAATCAGTTTGCGAGCAATCGCACGCGGGTTCGAATCCCGCCCTCTCCGCCACCAAGACTGATGATTTGATACAAAATTATCAGTCCTTTTTCATGAAACTAATTACATTATATATTTTTGCTAGGTGAAAAAATGGTCGTATTTATTACTATTCTTATTCTAATCGAAATGGTGATAATGGGCTTTTTGTGCAAGAAAATGAGAGAAAGCAAAGGATATTACGGTGGATTTTGGGTCGGATTTCTCTTTAATTTGTTAGCGTTAATCTATTTCGCCGGATTACCAGATTTGAATTTACATACTAAAATAGATAGATTACTAAAAACTGACATATCAAAACCAACAGCTTACCAAATATCTAATTTTGTCGCCAATCATATTGGTCGATGTGATAAATGTAACACGACGATAGAAAATTATCCATGCCCACACTGTGGATTTACCCCAAAATAATTTAACTTTATGTTTATCTATTTGTTCTCGGCCATATACATCCAAAAAACGAATTTGTCCCAGGAAATTCATTGTTTTATAAATATGTTGGTTGGTGGGATTTTGAAAGCAATATTTGTGATAGATATATTTTTTGGAAAGAATATTTTAAAAGGCAAGAATAATCTGAAGATTTGACAAAAAGAGCGATGTAGTAACTTTGGATATGATTATTATTAGTGCATTTATTGATTTTTGGGGGTAAATATTATGTACGAAATAATGAAAGTTAATTTACACGCCTATATTTATGTAGCAGCATTTGCACAAACCAGAATTGACGAAGTTTAATATATAAAAAGTCAACGAAAAAAATGAAGATCGGAAAAGACACAACTTTTTCAAAAAAACTGACAAAAATAATTTTAAAAGAAAAAAACAACTAAAAATTGCATTGAATGTACAAATTCATTTAAAAAATATTCGGTGCAATTTTTCTTTTTATATTACTTCGGTAAACCATATTCACGCCAAAGAAAAATATCGTTCGTAACGGATGTCTTAAAATCCTTTTATTGAAAACAGTACGCTTCAATATGGCTCTGACTGTGTAAAGCTCCTTATATACACGCCAGTATTGTTCAGTGATCTCTTCAGCTGTAAAGTTGGGCGTATTATTCACTGACTTTGACGGACGGTACTCGAGAAAATTACTGTCTGTAACCGAACCTCGTGCGTTCATTTCCTTATTCAAAGGTGTTCCCGGAATTGGGGTGAGACAGTAAAATTTAGGCGCTATTATGTTACTTTTTTTAACGAATTCTACCGTGTCGTTCAGTGTTTTTTCAGTATCTGTATCAAGTCCTATTATCATCTCGCTTGCAACTTCAATCCCGGCGGAATTTACTTTTTTTATGATACGAAGATACTCATCGGGATCAGCCCAAGTTTTATTAATTTCCTTTAACCCGTCTTTGACAATTGTCTCAAGGCCAAAGCTCAGTACATAACAACCGCTTTCCGCCGTTTCCTTCAGCAGTTGATCATCGTCTGCTATCTGTATAGCGCACTGACTCATCCAGCGCATTTTCAGCGGTTTTATCTTCCGGCAAAGTTCAAGCATATAATCCCGGTCTGATACAATATTGTCATCCACAAGCAAAAACTCTTTGAATCCAAGTGATTTTATGTATTTTATATCTCTGATCACTTCGTCGACTTTCCTACGCAGATATCTACCTTTGTAAAGACAGGAAATAGTACAGAATTTACATGTGTTGGGACAACCTCTGCCAGCCTGAACAGGCAGAAAATGTCCTATTTTCTTATTTACAACCAAATCATATCTGGGAATCGGATACGATAATTTTTCAAGCGGTTTTTCATAAAAAGGTTTTAACCGGTTATTCTCAATATCAATACAAAGCTCCCTTATCGTTTCTTCCGAATCGCCGATCATTACGCTGTCACAATACTCTTTTGCTGTTTCAGGTATCAGGCTGACCATTGGTCCACCCATAAACACTATCTTTCCGCGCTTTCTGAATTCAACTGCAATGTCTTTTGCTCGTCTCGCTGCGTGACCGACGCCGCCAATTCCGATAACATCACAGTCTGTATCGAACGGAACATCTTCAATTACCTCAAGACAGATTTCACATGACCATCCCTCCGGCAGCAAAGCTGCAAGAAGAGGATGAGCAAGTCCGACAAAATATAATTTATTCTTTTTAAGAAGTTTTCCTTCGTCATCATATATCGTCGGTGAAATAAAAAGTATTTTTTTGTTCATCCGTTTTTTCTCCTTATTTTGGGAAAATCATCAGTTTAATGTACTGTAAGGCAATTCTTATGGCACCATTCCGTACTCGCACATATATCTCATTTCCGTACTTTTGCCTTATAAATATTCTCTGTTTTCTACTTGCCGATGTTTTCAGATATGCTCGGAGAATGTGGTAATAATACCGCCTTTTGCTCATGTATTTCGGTACAAAAACCACATGCGCCATATCCCAGCAGGCATAATCATCTCTTTTTACAGTTATTTTATCGGGATATTCTTCGAACAACGGGGTTCCCGGCATAGGGGTTACCGGTTGAATGTTCACCATTGGATGTTCAAAAGAATTCAAATAGTTTATAAGGTTATCAAAATCGGCTTTCTTCCAATCTTCACCGACTATCAAACCGCTGTAACATTGCAAACCATTTCTTTCGAGAATTTTAACTGCCCTGATGTTCTGCTCTACTGACGCTTGTTTATGATATCCATTCAGTTCATCTTTTTTAAAAGATTCAATTCCCACGAAAAAAGCTTCAAAACCATGATTATGCAACATAATAATAATGTCTTCGTTTTGTTCAATGAAATCAGCACGTCCGAAAGCTATGTAATGTTTTTTTATATTCCGTTCATCAAGTCCTTTGCAGAACTCGGTAATTCTTTCTCTTGATACAAGAAAATTGTCATCTACAATGAACACATTATTTTCTTCAATTTCTTCAAGTTCATCCAGAACATCTGTTAGTTTTCGGGTACTGTATTCACATATTTGTGTGCAAAAGCAAAATTTACACTTATACGGGCATCCAAAAGAAGTTTTAATAGTCGCACAATTATTGTGGTAGATATAATTATAATGTGAACGATATTTTTGTGTTATTTTGCGATCGGGTCGGAACGGTATGTCGTTTATTACTTCAGGTTTATCTGTACCTGCTATATATATTCCCGGTATTTGTTTTTTTTCTGTGACAGATAGTCCATGGTCAACTATCTCCAACAATGTTTTTACACCGTTAGCCCGAAGTATAAAATCTATGTTTTCATCAACAAAATCTTCCGGCACAACCTCAGCGTGAACTCCCCCAACCGCTGTCCTTATATCCGGATTGTATTTTTTTACAATCTGCGCATATTTTTTTACACTCCCCACTGTTGTTATGTATGCCGTGAAGCACACCATATCATAGTGTTTTTTCTTCAGGAAAGTCATAAGCGGCTTCTTTTCGATAAGCATGTCAACAAGATCAACCTGTACACCCTTTGACGTCAGAGCTGCTGCAACGTATTCAAGTTCAAGTGGTTCACATATCATAAAACTTTGAAGATTTATTGATTGTTTTGGAGTGTCAGGTCTTACAAGAAGGATACTCAACTGTTTCATCTTCGCTTTCTCCTTTGAATACATCAAATTCTTTTGTAATGCATGGATAAGACAGAAACCGTCCCAAAAATCTGTTTACTGTATTTTTTAATATATTTGAGTGATGCAGATAAGCATACAGATAGTTATATTCTGCGCCGAGTTTCAGTTTGGATTCATCCGCGGTCTGACCAAAATCAATGGTCCTGAAACGGTGCTCTATTCCGTACCGTATTATTTCAAGAAGTATTCTGTGATAAGTGTCATACTCGGCATTATAATCATAATCAACGCCGACAAATTCAAATATCAGCTCACTTCCATTCTCAAGAAGCTGGCAAAATCCCATAATTTTACCACTTTTCGACAAGGTAAATATTTTAAAAAAATCACCTCTGAAAAATGATATCGGCAACTTCTCTATTTTCAATCTTGATTTGTTATAAACCTGAAGATAACAGTTGTACATTTCCTCTGAAAAATCCGAGTTCTTTTCCAGAAAAGAAATTTCCAGTTCGCTTGATTTTTTCAAAGCCTGTCTGTATCTTCTGCGATAATGACTCCTTAAACTTTCCATATAATCGTCAAAAGATGCAAAACGATTGGTAAAAATGCATTTCGGACAGGTAAGTCCTTTAGCAAAACCGTCCAGTTTCATATCTCCGAGATTGAGTAAAATTTTTGGACCTTTCATTTTCTTTATGTACCTAAGAGCTTCGTTCAGACACTTTCCGTAGACAATTCCCGGACGTGTAACTGACAAAGGAACATAAACGAATTTCATATCCATATATAAATCGAATTTCGTAAACATCCCAAGATTGTAATGCTTTCTCTCATAAGTCATAAAAACCGTGTCCAGAGTTCCGTCAAAATAAACCGCATAGTATCTTTGATTGCAACTGTCTGTCCTTTCAATAAATTCCAGAAATTGCCTTTTCATATAAATATTGTCGCCTGTTATACTGTCCCATTCTTGCGGCGCATCTTTAATTGAATTATAACATTCTATATTTATCATATTCTGTACTCGTACACTGCAAAATTGCGTTCAATTTTCTTTATTGCATATTCGTTCAATGACATCGAATCAAAATTGCTTCTCCACACAAAATTTGTTTCGGCATAGATATAATCACGGACATACTTTGACATTTCATAAAGAAGATTGCAAGTCAGAAATCCGCGGTATTCCGGCTTTACACCAATTGAATTTATTTTGAAAGTGGTGATTTTCTTTTTGAACAAAGAGTACCTGCAAGCGATGGAAATGAGACTGTTCTGCTTTCCCTTCTTTAAAATTTCATTGTAATCGGGGTGCCAGAATAAAAATCCGACTGCCTCATTACCATCGAACGCCAGCAATAAATTTTCCGGCCGCAAAAAAAATTTCATCTGGCCTATAAGCTCCTCAAAATGTCTTTCCTCTGTCGGTGAATACAAAAATGTTTTACCGATTGTTGCATCACATATTTCTTTAAAAAAAGCCATCTCTTTTGAAAAACAACTGAAATCAATCGGTCGGACAGTGATTCGGGATGGACGGTAACTCAGTTTGTTAACCATTGCGTCTACGCGGTTTCTGAATGCAACCAACTGATAACTTTCAGCATCACGGAAATAATCAGGGTAATATAACTTAGAGTACATCGAATCAAAAGTATTGGCTTTATTCATGTCAAGACTAAGTCCCACGCCGTAACTCAGATGTCCGTTTAAACCGACAATTATTCTGTTTACTTTCATTTCTTCAGCAAATGCTTTTGCCTTATCCTTAATCAGTTCAACTGCATTTTCCTGATTTTCAAGTGCCTCAAAAAAAGCTATCTGTACAAAGTCGTCATAAGGGTATTTTATAAGAATACCTTCCGCAACCGTTTTGCCGTTATCCTCGATCATGACGGGCTTCATTACACATCTTGCCGCAAATTGCGTACTTCTGAATAACAGCATATCAACAGTAAATTCTACGGTAGATACATAGAACGGATCCCCTTGATACAGCTTTTTTCGGAATTTTCGGAATTTTCTGATTTGTTGTTTATTGGTAACTTCTATAACCTGCATTTTTACTCCTCACAAAGCCCTGATAACATATTTAACAATTTGTTTTTCACAACGAAATAATAATTAGTTTATTTGTTATAATATTATAACATAATATGTCAGATTTTTCAACATGTTTTTAATTTATGTTGGAAAATTATCCGTTCAGCACCCTTATTTGGGTCAAAAGGTAAAATTGAATTTTATAAAAAATAAGCATTTACTTCTAACAAAAATTCAATAAAACATTGCTTTTTTATATTATAACAAACTTCAATATCACTGTGGATAAATCTTTAAGTACTGTCAGATAAGGCTTGCCGGCATAAAAATAACGGATCTGATAAACAGTGTAATCTGTAAATCGGATCCGTTTTAAAATAATTCGCAAAGGTAATCTTAACAGCTGACTTTTCTGCAATTATGTTACAGTATCCGGAGCACAACCTGATACTCACATACGCTTTTTTTGTCAGCTTTCGGATAATTAAATATATAATTACAAAACAAGCATCAAACGTGTTCAGGTATTTTCCAAATACTTTCTGAAGAAAGTTTCAATGTCATCAAAAGGTATTATGTCAAGACGGTCATAAAGATCGGTATGCACAGCTCCGGGTATGATTTCAAGTTTTTTGTTGTCCCCTTTCAGTTTTGAAAATGCATCTATACTGAAATAGCAGGAGTGTGCTTTTTCTCCATGAACCATCATTACCGCACTTCTTATTTCTGCCGAATAAGACAAAATCGGCATGTTAATAAAAGAAAGCGATGATGTTATGTTCCAACCGCCGTTGGAATTAAGGGAGCGAGGATGATAACCACGGTCAGTTTTATAATAAGCATAATAATCTTTTACATAGAACGGCGCGTCATCCGGAATTTTATCAGGAAGTCCGCCGGCTAACGCAGGTTTTCCGCTTATGTAATCAAGCGTACGCTGTGCGTTCAGCTGCTCTTTCATTCTGTAACGTCCGTCTTCGTTAACACTGTCGAAATAACCGTTAGCGGTAACGCGGCACATATCATACATTGTGACTGTTACGGTAGCTTTAATTCTCGTATCGATGGCTGCTGCATTTAAAGCCATTCCGCCCCAACCGCAAATGCCGAGAATACCGATGCGCTCCTTATCTACATTATTCTGCACCGATAAAAAGTCAACTGCGGCACAAAAATCTTCGGTGTTTATGTCGGGGGAGGCTACATAACGCGGTTCGCCTCCGCTCTCACCCGTGTAGGATGGGTCGAACGCTATCGTAAGGAACCCTCTTTCTGCAAGCGTCTGCGCATACAAACCGGATGATTGCTCCTTTACTGCCCCGAACGGTCCGGAAACGGCAAGTGCACTCATTTTTTCACCTGTGTTTTTGGGAATATACATATCGGCAGCAAGAGTAATACCGTAGCGGTTATGAAAAGTAACTTTTTTATGTTCTACCTTATTGCTCCGCAGAAATGTTTTATCCCACTCGTCTGTTAAAATCAGTTTATCTTCCATTAATTATTTCCCTCCTGACTCAGTTTTTCATAATCTTCATCCGGAACTGCTTCAAGCCACTCGTTTGAAGTATTTTCACCCGGTAATTCAACAGAAATATGCGAAAACCAACTGTCTTTGCTTGCTCCGTGCCAATGTCGGACACCTGCCGGAATTTCCACAACATCGCCCGGGTTTAAACTCTTAGCAGGCTTTCCCCACTCCTGATACCATCCGTGTCCGGCAACGCAAAGCAGTATTTGTCCTCCGCCCTTATCCGATTTATGAATATGCCAGTTGTTTCGGCATCCGGGTTCGAATGTGACGTTTGCGAAAAAAGGCTTATATGTCGGAGAAGTCAGCGGATTCAGATATGATTTTCCTACAAAAAATTTTGCATAATCAGTATTTTCTGTACCTTTTCCGAAAACATTCTGCTTTTCAAATTCAGACTGAATTTTATTCGAGTCTCTTTCGTTAAGTATATCTTCAGAACAATTAAGCGCATTGAAAAGTCTCGGAAATCCCATATACGGCATAGCTTGAGCAAGTGCACAGATAATTTCTTCTCTTGTGCTGCCCGTTTTCAATGCTCCTATGACATGAGAACGTAGCTGTAACTCCGTACCGCCCATTGCTGCAAGCATGACAACAGTCAGAAGTTCCCTTGTTTTTGCTTCAAGACCGCTTCTTGACATAAAATCTCCGAAACAAAGTTCAGTCAGCCACATAGGTATAAGTTTTCCGTATTCTCCGGGCAACCATTTGTAACGGTCGGATATTTCTTCACCATAAATTCCGGACTGTAAAGCAAATCCTTTTTCGTATCTGTTATTTTCATTGCTCACTTCCCTGTTTTCAAGAGGCAATGAGATCCCGTTTTTTTCAAAGACCTCGTTCATTGCCGATATAGCATTCAGCGTTTTCGGAAATCCGATAAAAGGAGCACACTGATAAACTGTTTCCCGTATATCTGACGGGGAAATTCCGATGTTAAGGCAGGCGCCTACATGTGCACTGAGCTGAGGTAAAGTTTGATTTACGGTGAGAACAGTAACGGTGATCAGCTCACGCATACGGTTATCAAGCACACCTTCGTAACTGACTTCTCCGAATATAAAACGCTGTAAAATACGCATAAATTCAGGGTCGCTACCTTCATTCTGAACCGGCTTACCGCCAAAAAGTTCTCTGAATTTTTCTTCCGTTTTTTCAGTTCTGTTTATTTTTATCACCCTTTCATTTTTTTATAGTTGCATCAGATATCACAAATATGTTTTTGTATAAGATAATTCGGTATAATAATATGGCATTCCAATAAATCCACTAAAACTCAATATCTTAAGAATTCTGAACAATCAAATTATTTAATCAGTGCATTAACCGATTCCGATTAAATTATATCACTGATTACATAAAATGTCAAATAGTTATATTCTATTCAATATTATGCTTTTAAAGCATTAATTACTGATTCCGTTATTATATCAAAATGACATATTTATTTTAAGCAACCATAAAACTATATTTTCGTAACAACTATTTCAAACAATATCAAGATTGCAACTTCTCTATCCATATATTGATATTACATGCATTTAATGATAATTTATCCAAATTCACTCCACAAAAACAAAAAATCTACCGCAAAGCTTGCGCTTTGCGGTAGATTACGAGAGGACTTGTAAGCCGGGTTCTGTAACGACTTAAGTCGCCCGCAATTATCTATCTTGGTTTTATGTCGCCATAAAACTCCTTGCCACCCGCAAAATTCCATCGGGCAGATGTGGATTTCTCCCTTTTGCATACGGTGTTGCTTCGGATAGGGTTTACATTTGCAGACTTGTTACCAAGCTGCCGGTGAGCTCTTACCTCGCCTTTCCATCCTTACCGGCATTGCCGGCGGTCTATTTCTGTTGCACTTTCCCGGAGGTCACCCTCGGCTGACGTTATCAGTTATCCTGCCCTGTGAAGCCCGGACTTTCCTCGCAATAATACCTTTCGGCATGATATTACGCAATTGCGCCGTCCTCTCGCATAGTTATTATAATACAAAATTGCTGATTTGTCAACAATATCAGAACTCAAGCTGTCCTTTGTAAACAAGAGCCGCATTTCCGGTAAGCACAAGCCCGTCTTCGGAGTAGTTGACAATAAGATCTCCGCCCTTGACTTTGACTGTAATATCGGTTGCCATATCGCACAGTCCGAGTCTGCAAGCGACTGCAACAGCCGCACATGCTCCTGTTCCGCAGGCATATGTTTCTCCGTTACCTCTTTCCCAGACGCGCATTTTAAGAGTGTTTCTGTTTACTACACGGACAAACTCTGTATTTATTCTTTCAGGGAAAATTTTATTGTATTCAAACTGCGGCCCGACATTTTCAATATCAACCGCGTCAACCTTTTCGCAGAACACGACACAGTGAGGATTACCAACGGATACACAGCTTATTCTGTATTCTTTATCCCCGACTTTCAGGGGCTGATCGATAACTTCTTCGTTATCGGAAATTACCGGAATCTCCGCCGCTTTGAAATCTGCTTTTCCCATACGAACCGAAGCGGACGTTACCTTATCGTCTGAAAGATAAACCCTGACTTCCTTTATTCCGCTCGCCGTTTCAATATTCATATACTCTTTTCTGACTTTTCCGCTGTCATAAAGATATTTTGCCACGCAACGGATACAGTTACCTGCCATTTTTCCTTCGGAACCGTCTATATTGAACATTCTCATTTTTGAATCGGCAACATCAGACTTTTCTATCAGCACAAGACCTTCCGCACCGATGCCGTAATGGCGGTCGGTGTACATCAGGGCAAGGGATTCGGGACAGGTTATTTTACCGTCATAGTTATCAAGCAGGATGTAATCGTTTCCGCTGCCTTGCATCTTGAAAAATTCAAGCGTCATTTTTTCCGTTCTCATGGCATTTATGTCAACAAGCTCGGTGTTATGTTCCGTATATCTTGACGCTATTATGTCGGCAAGGGCATTGGCTGTATCAAGTGATGTAAGACAGGCAACTCCGAGCTGTGTCGCTCTGCGGTGAAGTCTTATAAAGTCTTCGATTGATTTTTTCTGACCGATGCCTGTGTAAACGATATAGTTGAGTTTCTCTCCTTCAAGCAGCTCCATTATCTCGTTTGACTTTGAAAGATTACGCACAACCGTTACATCAATTCCGAGTGAAGCTATTTCTCTTGCGGTTCCGCGGGTAGCGTATATCTTCATTCCAAGTTCATCAAGCTTCTTTGCAAGTTTGACTATTTCAAACTTGTCCTGATCCGAAACTGTAATAAACACACCTTTTGCAGCATTGTCGGAATGATCGTAAAGCTTGAATCCTGCTGAAAGCATTCCTTTGAACACCGCCTCATTAAGCGACTTACCTATTCCGAGAACCTCTCCGGTCGATTTCATTTCCGGACCGAGAGCGGAGTTGGCGTCGCTGAGTTTTTCAAAGGAAAATACCGGAACTTTTACCGCAAAATACGGTGGAGTCTTATAAAGACCGGTTCCGTATCCGCACTCTTCAAGTGTTCCGCCGACCATTATCTTTGCCGCAATATCGACCATCGGCACGTTTGTTACTTTGCTAATATACGGAACAGTTCTTGAAGCTCTGGGGTTGACTTCAATTACATAGAGCTCGTTTCTGTATATCAGGTACTGGATATTGACAAGTCCCTTAGTGCCAAGCGAAAGCGCAAGTTTGGTTGAGCACTCAACAACTGTATGGCGCATCTTATCAGTAAGATTATAGGGCGGGTACACGGCGATAGAGTCACCGGAATGCACTCCGGCACGCTCTATATGCTCCATTATTCCGGGTATAAGAACATCTTTACCGTCGGAAATCACGTCAACCTCAAGCTCGGTTCCCATGAGGTACTGGTCTATAAGTACCGGATTTTTTATTCCCTGTGCAAGGATAATCTTCATATAACGTCTGACATCCTCTTCGGTATGTGCAATCGTCATATTCTGACCGCCTATAACGTAAGAAGGTCTGAGCAGAACCGGATATCCGAGAGTTTCCGCCGCGCTGAGCGCCTCTTCTTCTGTCATAACAGAAAGTCCCTTCGGACGTTTGATGGCGAATTTTTCAAGCAGGGCGTCAAAACGCTGTCTGTCTTCCGCTACGTCGATTCCGTCCGCAGAAGTTCCGAGTATTTTTATTCCTTTTTCATCAAGGAATTTCGTGAGTTTTATGGCCGTCTGACCACCGAAGGCAACAACAACTCCGATCGGATTTTCAACTTTAATTACGTTCATAACGTCTTCCGGAGTCAGCGGTTCAAAATAAAGCCTGTCCGCAGTATCAAAATCCGTCGAAACAGTTTCAGGGTTATTGTTAATTATAATTACTTCGTAACCGAGTCTTTTCAGAGCCCATACGCAGTGCACAGACGAATAGTCAAACTCTATTCCCTGTCCTATTCTTATCGGACCTGAACCAAGAACTATTATTCTCTTGCTGTCATTTTCCTTATTGACAACTGCACGTGCTTCGCACTGATTGTCATAAGTTGAGTAAAAATACGGAGTTTCGGCTTTGAATTCAGCGGCACAAGTATCAACCATTTTGTAAACGGCATTTTTGTTTTCGGGAAGCGGATAACCGCTGATTCTTTCAAGAGCTTTATCTGTATATCCGTATTTTTTACCTTTGATATAAGAATCTCCGTCGAGCGGACTTCCCGCTATCTCCTCCTCATAGTCTGCGAGGTTTTTGAGTTTTGATATAAACCATCTGTCAATTCTGGTTATACGGTTTATTTCATCAACCGAAATTCCCCTTTTCAGTGCCTCAAAAATTGTGAAAAGACGCTTGTCATCGCAGTGACTGAGCTGATCGACAATATTTTCGGTCTGCTGGACGGAAGGCATATTTAGGGTGTCGACTGAAATTTCGGCACCTCTTACCGCTTTCATTATCGCCATTTCAAAACTCGGCGCAATAGCCATTACCTCTACGGTCGCTTTCATAGCAGTTCCGAGAGTTCTGCTTGCATTGACAAACTTGTCAAAAGGCCACTTCGGGAATTTAACGACAACGTAATCAACCGCCGGCTCAAAACATGCAAATGTTGTTCCGGTGACGTCGTTTCTTATTTCATCAAGGGTGTATCCGAGAGCT
The DNA here is from genome assembly GCA_944391815.1 of uncultured Clostridia bacterium. Taxonomy (GTDB): domain Bacteria; phylum Bacillota; class Clostridia; order Oscillospirales; family CAG-272; genus SIG673. The sequence continues at coordinate 16,809 of CALXUV010000075.1, forward strand.
ATCTTTGTGGTAACTTTTGCTATCGGGTATCCTGTGGCTTTTGAAGCAAGAGCGGAAGAACGGGAAACACGGGGGTTTACCTCTATTACCGCATATTTCATACTTACCGGATCAAGCGCAAACTGACAGTTACATCCGCCCTCAATTCCGAGCTCTGTAATAATATCAAGCGATGCTGCCCTCAGCATACTGTACTCTTTTGTTGAAAGTGTAACAGCCGGCGCTATAACTATTGAATCTCCTGTGTGAACTCCGACCGGATCAACGTTTTCCATAGAACATACAGCAATAGCGTTTCCGGCAGCATCCCTCATTGCCTCAAATTCTATTTCTTTCCATCCGTAGATGTATTTTTCGACAAGAACCTGGGTGATCGGAGAAAGCATGAGTCCGTTTTTGGCAATGACTTTAAGGTCTTCGACGTTATGAGCCACACCGCCGCCGGCTCCTCCAAGCGTAAAAGCCGGACGGATAATTACCGGATAGCCTATATTTTCAGCAATTTCTATTGCTTTTTCAAGAGTTGTGGCTATATCGGAAGGAATGCACGGCTGTCCTATTTTCTTCATTGTATCACGGAAAAGTTCACGGTCTTCCGCCTTATCTATCGCTTCTGCATTGGTTCCGAGGAGCCTTACACCGGTCTTTTCAAGAAAGCCTTCTTTATCGAGCTTCATGGCGATGGTAAGTCCCGTCTGACCTCCGAGTCCTGCAAGCAGACTGTCCGGTTTTTCTTTTTCTATTATTCTCTTTACGGTTTCAACAGTCAGCGGTTCAAGGTAAATATGATCCGCAAGAGCTTTATCCGTCATGATTGTAGCCGGATTTGAGTTTACAAGGACAACTTCAATTCCCTCCGCCTTAAGTACACGGCACGCCTGAGCTCCGGCATAATCAAATTCCGCCGCCTGACCTATAACGATAGGACCGGAGCCTATCACAAGAACTTTTTTTATTTTTTTATTCTTTGGCATAATCTGTGTTTCCTTTCTCTTATTTACTCAGCATCGCGGCGAATTTGCCGTAAAGAATATCTTCGGTATTTGCATTTGAAAAACCTTTTTCCGGCGTAAACTGTACCGAAAACGCTTTTATTTCCGGATATTCAAGACCTTCTACCGTTCCGTCGTTGCAGTTTTTATGCGTAACGACTGCTTTTGCCGGCAAAGTCTTTTCGTCAACTGCATATCCGTGGTTCTGAGATGTAATGTAAACCTTTCCGTCTTTCAGGTTTTTAACAGGCTGGTTTCCGCCTCTGTGACCGTATTTGAGTTTAAATGTATCTGCTCCGCTTGCTATCGCCATAATCTGATGTCCGAGAGAAATTCCGAATACAGGAACTTTTCCCATAATATCCGCCACGGTTTTGACCGTTTCGACATTATCTTTCGGATCTCCCGGGCCGTCAGATATAACTATACCGTCCGGATTTGTGCTAAGAATTTTATCTGCCTTCCATGTGCAGGGCACCACAGTAACCGAAAAATTCATGGAAACAAGTTTTGAAACCACATTTTTGTAATTTCCGCAGTTGATGACGGTTACATTATACCTTGCTTCTCCGCTTTCCGACTTTTCTTCCGAGTAATCGGCAACAAATGTACTTGCCGATTTATCTGAGCGGTAATTTCTGAGTTCCGCAATATCGACTTTTGCCGGATCATCGCAGATAACAGCATTCATTACACCTTGCTCCCTGAGTATCTTTGTAAGCTCCCTTGTATCGACATCACAGATACCCGGTATTTTCTGTCTCTTCATTTCGGCGTCAATTGTGCCCTCACTGCGGAAATTCGAAGGTGTTTCACACCATTCCCTGACCACAAGACCGGCTGCGTTTATTGAATTTCCGTCGGCATCCTCCGTAATCCAGCCATAATTTCCGGTTAGCGGAAACGTCTGCAAAAGAATCTGTCCCTGGTAACAAGGATCGGTCAATGCCTCTATGTAACCGACAGCAGATGTTGAAAAAACGAGTTCTCCCGTTACATCCGCTTCGTAGCCGAAACGCTTTCCTTCGAAAATCATTCCGTTTTCAAGTACAATGTATCCTTTTTTCATTATGCTTCTTTCCTTTCGTAAAATCAAATTCTTATATGTTTTTCGGTAACACCGTGGAAAGTTCACCGAGATGCAGATACAGGTTATCTTCTATCATTGTAAAATTATTTTCTTCGTCGATATCAATCACTGTAACCGAAGCATTTGCCGTCCAGCCGATTTCACATGCACGTTCAAACGGAAAGCCAAACGCTTTCAGTCTTGCACATCGTATCGGTGTCGCATGTGTTGTTATGCAAACGCTGAGTCCCTGATTTTCATTTGCAATTCTCGTAAGCTCCGGAATTATCCGTGCATACAGTTCCTTAAAACTTTCTCCGCCGGTACATCTTGATAATCCGATGTTGTTTTTCCAGACCGAATAGTCCTTATCATACTCCTTTTCGAGAAGTTTTACCTCTTTGCCTTCCCATTCACCTGCGTATATCTCACGCATCACAGGATCTTCGATTATGCTGAGTCCCTTTCTTGACGCTATATGTTCTCCGGTCTGGAAGGCTCTTCTCAGATCACTTGAGTATATCAGATCAACAGGGTATTTGTCAAGAAATTCTGCTGTTTTTTCAGCCTGCAAATGTCCTCTTTCGGTAAGCGGAAGATCCGTATGCCCGAGAAATCTTCTGTCCCTGTTTCCTTCACTCTCACCGTGTCTTACAAGAATCAGTCTGCATTTTGCCATATTTCACCCCAGGTATTTTTACGTTTTTTCAGAGATGCAGCCTTGACAGGTTATGCCAAGGCTAACATCTTTATGTACGGTAATCACCGTTTATTTTTACATAGTCATATGTTAGGTCGCATCCGTAAGCTGTTGCGCCGGAATTACCGTCTCCGAGACGCACGTTGATTCCGATGTCGCTGCAGGAAAGTATTTCCTTGGCTTTCTCCTCGGAAAAATCAACTCCAGCTCCGTTTTCGCAAACAACAATTTCACCGTTTGCGGAAGAAAACGAAACACCGACCTTATTTATGTCCGTCTGCGCTCCGCTGTAACCGATTGCGCAAAGGACTCTGCCCCAGTTTGCGTCCGCTCCGAACATCGCCGCTTTGACAAGTGACGAACAAATTACGCTTTTAGCTATAATCCGCGCACTCTCTTTGTCGGCAGCTCCGGTTACGTTGCACTCAAGAAGTTTTGTTGCCCCTTCTCCGTCTTTTGCGATAGCTCTGCACAAAGCCGAAGTAATAAAATTAAGTGCTTTACAGAAAACCGAAAAATCTTCTCCATCGGAATCAATTACCTGATTACCGGCCAAACCGTTTGCAAGAACGGAAAGCATATCGTTTGTGGATGTATCTCCGTCAACAGAAATCATATTGAAGGTATCAGGAACATCGCTTTTTATGGCTTTTTTCAGCATTTCGGGAGTTATTGCACAGTCGGTAGTGATAAATACCAGCATGGTTGCCATGTTCGGATGTATCATACCGGAACCCTTGGCTATACCTCCTATACGGCATTTCTTTCCTGAAATTTCAAATTCGGTGGCAACTTCTTTAAGCACTGTGTCTGTTGTCATTATAGCATTCGCTGCATTAGAACTGCCGTTTTCACTGAGTCTTTCCGTCAGCTCCTGAAGTCCGCCGGCAATAGGAGTAATATCAAGCGGCTGTCCTATAACTCCTGTTGAAGCGACTATTACGTCTTTTTCGCTTATTCCGGTGTGCTTTTCGACCAGTTTGCACATCTCGGTTGCAATTTCGATTCCGTTTGCATTACAGGTATTGGCATTACCGCTGTTACAAATTATTGCACGGGCATATCCGTCAGCTATATTGTTTGCAGTCACTGTTATCGGTGCGCCTTTTACAAGGTTAGTTGTATAAATACTTGCAGCCGCCGCTTTAACGTCACTGACGATCAGAGCAAGATCCTTCTTGCTTTTGTTTTTTCTGATTCCGCAGTGTATTCCTGACGCCCTGAAACCTTTTGCTGCGCAGACACCGCCTTCAATATATTCCATAATTTCGCCTTCCGTTACATCAGTTTTTGTTTTTCTTCATGTCGATTGTGGCTTTTACTTTGATGGGCAGTCCGAAAAGGTTAATGAAACCTTCGGAATCCTTCTGATTATAAACATGGTCTTCGTCAAAAGTTGCGATCTCTTCACTGTAAAGTGAGTACGGAGATTTGACACCGGCGTTTATCATATTGCCTTTGTACAGGCAAAGTGTCACATCACCGGTTACATTCTCCTGAGTTTTATCAACAAATGCCGAGAGTGCTTCACGGAGCGGAGTAAACCACTGACCGTTGTAAACCAGTTCGGCAAACTTTACTGCTACCAATTCCTTATAGTGCTGTGTTTCCTTATCGAGTGTAATGGTTTCAAGCACCTGATGAGCGCGGTAAAGAATTGTTCCGCCCGGAGTTTCGTATACTCCCCTGCTCTTCATTCCTACAAGTCTGTTTTCAACGAGATCAGCTATTCCGATTCCGTTTTCACCGCCGATCTTGTTGAGTTTTGCTATGATTCCTGCGGGGCTGAGTTTTTCACCGTCAACCGATACCGGCTCTCCTTTTTCAAAGTGAATTGTAACAAAAGTCTTTTTGTCGGGAGCCTTGAAAGGAGAAACTCCGAGTTCAAGGAAACCTTCCTTATCATACATCGGCATATTTTCCGGATTTTCAAGGTCAAGTCCTTCATGAGAAAGATGCCAGAGGTTCTTATCCTTAGAATAATTGGTTTCTCTGTTTATCTTGAGCGGTACGTTGTGAGCTTCGGCGTACTCTATCTCTTCTTCTCTCGACTTTATATTCCACTCTCTCCACGGAGCTATTATCTTCATATCGGGAGCAAAAGCCTTGATAGTAAGTTCAAATCTTACCTGATCGTTTCCTTTACCGGTACAACCGTGGCAGATAGCATCTGCACCTTCAGCTTTGGCTATCTCGACAATTCTCTTCGCAATTACAGGTCTTGCAAATGATGTTCCGAGAAGATAGTCGCCCTCGTATTTTGCTCCGGCCTTCATTGTCGGGAAAATATAGTCCTTTACAAACTCTTCCTTCAAATCCTCAATATAGAGTTTTGACGCACCGGTTTTGATAGCCTTTTCTTCGAGACCATCAAGCTCGGTTCCCTGTCCTACGTCACCGGAAACAGCAACAACCTCGCAGTTATCGTAGTTTTCTTTGAGCCACGGTATGATTATCGAAGTGTCAAGTCCTCCGGAGTAGGCAAGCACAACTTTTTTTACTGATTTTTTATCCATTTTTTCCATCCCGCTTTCCGTTGTTATTCAATACTTTATGAATTATTATACAATTATTTTTCGATTTGTCAAGTGTTTTGCCGAATTTAGATTACTTTTTTTACAATTTCAGTCAAATTAACATATTTACTTGTCTGAAAGCAATTTGACTTGTTTAATTTTTCTTTCCGAAAATGTATTTTTATTACACTTATATTGCATAAACACACAATTGTAAACTTTGTGTTCATATTTCGATTTCAAACTAACCCGTAATCAGTCAAATTTCAAAATTCAACATAAAACAGTCCGATTTTGAAAAAAACCGCAATTTTCTATTGCAATCAGCAATATTTTGTGCTATAATGTAACCGCTTTAAAACAAACCAACAGACATTGAAACGAGGTTAAACAAATGAATTCATTTTGTGAAAATCCGGTCGAAGCCCTTAAACTCCAGAAAGTCAAAGGCGAGCGAATCCAGCCGCATCTGCACACATCTTCGGAAATTCTTTACATGGAGAGCGGTTCGGCTTCCCTTACAATGGGAACGCTGGAATACAGTATTTCCAAAGGCGATTTTGTCTTTATAATGCCCGGATTTTTACACTGCGTTACACCGTCTGAAAACGACACCTCGGTTTACGTTATAAATATAAAAAATGAAATCATTCCTGAGGTAATCAAGCGCCACAGCGGACTTAAACCGGCTTCTCCGGTTTTGAAAGCAATGGATGTTCCGGATTTACTTAAATATTCACTTACTTGCCTTTCAACGGAAAAAGACAAAAACATTGCTTACAGCCTGGCAAATCTTATAACTACAACAATCGCTGCAAATCTTCGCTTTGCCGAGGTGCATGACGGGGCTACCTCAGATCTTTCAAACAGAGTTCTTACATACCTGAGCACTCATTTCAGAGAGCAGATAACGCTTGAAACACTTGCCGAAGCAATGAACGTAAGCCGCTTTCATCTTTCTCATCTCTTCTCCAACAAACTCGGTATAGGTTTCAAAGAATACCTCAACAATTTGCGCGTCGAATGTGCAAAAAGCATACTTCGTTCAACCGATATACCGGTGTCGGAAATCTATGCGACCTGCGGCTTTGACAATCAGAGGACTTTTAACAGAGTTTTCAGGGACTCCACCGGACATTCTCCAAGAAATTTCAGAATCGGCAGGGACGAGTTTGTTATGCCGGTAAATAAACCGTTGCCGGTTGATACCGGAGCAGATTTCGATACAGATATTTCTGTCGGAATTTTGCCGGACGAGCAGGCAGAACTTTCAGATACTGAAATCAGAGTTGAAAAATTAAATGAAGAAAATTCCGTTAAAAGAAGAAAAAGCAGTAAAACTTCCCGTAAAAGTAAAAATCCCACTATAGAAAGTTCTGTCGAAACTTCTGATGAAACAATTATAAAATATCCTGCAGAGGAAGCTTCAGACAAAACTCCTGATATCATCAGGCTATCGGAAGATACCGTAACGAAGGAAAGTGTTGACTACTCAACTCAAAACAGTGCAAACCGCAAAAGAAAAAAGAATGATGGAGTCTGGCTGCTGTGAAGTACTGAATCATTTTTCAGTTTTCAAGCTTGAAGTTCTCTCAGAAATCATTCGCTTTAATTTATGATTTTTAAAATTTATTAAGAAAAAGCCAAGGTCGATTACCGTTGACCTCGGCTTTTTGATTTTAATTCAAACTGTGTCACAACCCAAATTTATCGGCTTTTTTACTAACACAGAGTTGTTATCGAGCGCTGAAAAAATTTTTTTAAGCAAGATTCATCATTATTTATCCAAACACAAAAACATTGCTCTATTGTAAAGGAAAGGCGTACGAAATTTCTCTTACTATTACAAAATGGAAATGAATCGCCGGAAAAACAATCAAGTCAGTTTTGTTCCGGATACTGAACGTTTCATATTACTCGTCGGTATAAAATTTTTGACCATTACGGTAAATTATCTTCAGCAAAATTCTTTCATTATCTTCTGAGCGTCTTTTTCAGTCATGGTATCGAGTGAAATGTCCTTATTTCTGCATGTTTTCAGTACTTGCCGAGCTCCAGCCCTTTCTCAATGAAATAGCAGTAGCTGTCGTAATCAACTGTTTTTGGTATCGAGTGATCGCTGTGGAGTACGTAGTTAAAGCCCTGCTTGACGGTCGGAATTTTACTTTCAAGTTCTCTTAGTATAATTTCTTTGTCGTTTGAATACAAAGTTCTGACATCTATTCCGCCCATAAAGCAGATTTTGTCACCGTAAAGCTTATGAAGTTTGAGCAGATCCATACCGGCTTTGATTTCTATTACCTGAAGACAGTCTATACCTGCTTCTATAATTCCCGGAACCAAAGGCTCTACAAATCCGCAGGAATGCATAATTACCGGCATATTGTGGCTTTTGGCGTAGTCAATAGTATATTTATGCCACGGTTTTATCATTTCGTCGTACATCTGAGGAGACATGAACGGACTTCCCTTATATCCCATATCCTCATAATACCAGATTCCGTCCGGATATCCTTCTTTTTCGAAAAGTATCTTCTGAAGTTCGACTATTAGTTTTGCATAAGTCTCCGCCATGTCAGAAACCCAATCCGGATCAAGTGCCATTCCGACAAGCATATTTTCATGACCGCACACCGGATGTATTGACTCGAACACATTAACTCCGCTCAGCACAAAAAATCTTCCGGCTTTTTCAGCGGCTCTCTTGGCATTCCGGTAGCCTTCAAAGTTTATACGTCTCGGATCCGGAGTAAGCAGCGGTTTTATCTTCTCCCAGTCTTCCCTGTCTGTAACGTTGAATTTGATATGCTCGGGTGTTGCATCATGTTTTTTATGTCTTCTTAGCGTCGCCCCGTTGCCGTCAAGGTATGTAATTGTGTCTTCGGTTTCGGCGACCGTCTGCCTGACAAAATCAAGATCCGCAACAAGATTGAATGCCCAGAATTCGCTCATATCAAACCCGAAATGATCCTCAAAAGACTCGCCGTCTTTTAAGTAACCCTGAGAATGCCATGTTTTATAAGTATCTCCCCAGAAATGCTCGTAGAGTCCTATTCTGTCCACCGGTTCATGTTCAAGAATTTTTATCATTCTTTCTTTTCCAGTCATACCGTAAATCCTCCCGTATGATTTTTATGAAGTGAGTATATCATAAATACAGAGCTTTTTCTATAACAAAAGTATAGAAAACAGTACAAAAGTAACTTAATTTATTTAACATCCAGCATTTTCCGATAGGCAGACGGAGTCATTCCGGTTTTTGCCTTGAAAATCCTTGAAAAAAATGCTCCGTCGTCATACCCGCAAGCTGCTCCTACTTCCCCTATCGGTATTGTTGTTATGCTGAGCAGGTTTTTAGCTTTTTCGATTCTGAGACTTGTAATCATATTACCGGGTGTTGTTCCGGTCTCAGCAGAAAACCTTCTGTGAAAAAATGCTTTGCTCATTCCTACCTCTTTTGCTATCTCATCAACGCTCAGATGTTCAAAATAGCATTTTCTTATTTTTTCAACAGCTTTTCTTATTGCATACGTGCTTCCGGAAAGTTTCTGATCGGATATTTCGGTAAATATCTCCGAAAAAAGGAAATACAGCGAAGATCTTACTCTGAATTCCGCAAGATCGTTTTTGCTCAGCTGGTTTTGAAGTATACTTTCAAACAGACCTTCCACAAGGTCCGGTTTACTTACCTTCAATCTGTCGGGCAGTGAAGATATAAGAGGATTATCATATCTTTCCTGTGCTTCTTCGGCACTTCCGAATGAATATCCCGGGTTTCTGCTTGAATTACCCATAAGATCAACACAAATTATGTAGCATTCGTAGGGCGGTACTCCCTGCACAATCTGTCCCGGTTTTCTTATGTTTATTTCACCCGGCTGGAACCTGGTCATATTTCCGTCTATTATTATGCCGCCGTCGCATCCGGTGTAATATTCAAGTTCGTAATCATAAACCATCCGCTTTGCAAACTGCATTTCGTCCGGTTGGCTGTATGATGAAAAATACGATGCCCGCAAAAGAACCGGGCTTAAAAACAATGTCGGTAATTTCATTTTCTACCTCCTTACCCTGCTTCGGTAAAAAAAGCATTTACATTAAATCAGGAAATATTCCTCTGCCGGAATAATCACTGAACTGGATTTATAAAAAACACACCGCGGAACAGGACGATTCTATGTGATATGTCCCAAGTAAACTGCCGCATACAGACACAAAAAAATCATAAGAATCCGTTTTTTTATCTGAAACGAAAATAATCCTGCGCAAAAACAGAAAACCAAACTGATTCAGTTAATGGTTTTGTTTACCGATTCTCCCGATTTTACAACGTACTGTCTGAGTGCGGCATTTTCAGAGTGAGTCAGTTGCGGATCCTTTTCAAGACATTCTCCGGCAAGCTCAAAAACCTTTGCCAGGAGTAACTGATCACTGCAAAGTCCCGAAAGTTTAGTGCCGAAATTTCCGTGCTGTCTCAGTCCGGTGCTTTCTCCGCCGGATGAAACGGAAATAAAATCGCCCGGTCCTCTCATATCAAGGTCATATTTCGCTATTTTGTAGCCGTCGCCGGTTGTCCTCATTACTTCAAGCCGCTTTGCTGAGTTTTCACTCTTGCTGTCTGATACGAGTATACAGTAAGACTTAGCATTTCCGCGTCCTACTCGCCCGCGTAGCTGATGAAGCTGAGAAAGACCGAACCTCTCCGCATTCTCCACTATCATAAGCGTTGCGTTAGGTACGTTTATACCGACTTCTATTACGGTTGTGGAAACAAGGATATCTATCTTACCGTCCGCAAAATCTGACATTATCCTGTCTTTTTCACTTCCGCTCATTTTTCCGTGAATAAGAGCAGTCCTCAGATCCGGAAAAACGTTATTTTTCAGATTTTGCTCGTAATCAAGAACATTTTTAAGCTCCGGCATTTTTTCGGAAAGAGCGTAACTGCTATCGTCCGCAAGCGGGATAAATTCACTGAAGTCCCCTGTCTGTCCGATATTTTCTTCTTCCTCAGAGGCTTCTACGCTGGGACAAACAATATACACCTGGTGCCCCTCACTGACCTGCTTTAATATGAATCGGTTGAGTCTTTCCCTATGTCTTTCACCTATTACATAAGTGTCAACCTTTTGTCTGCCGGCAGGCATCCGGTCTATAACAGATATATCAAGATCACCCATAAGGATAAGCGCAAGTGTACGTGGAATCGGAGTTGCGCTCATTACCAGGACGTGAGGTGAATCGCTTTTTGTCTGCAAAGAAGCACGCTGCATAACTCCGAATCTGTGTTGTTCATCAGTTACGGTAAGACCGAGATCCCTGAAACTGACATTTTCCGAAATAAGTGCATGTGTTCCGACAACAACCATTACTTCTCCGCCTGATATTTTTTTCAGAACAGCTTCCTTTTCTTTTTTGGTCATTGATCCGACAAGCAATGCGCACTCTATACCGAGCTTTCCTAAAACTTCACTGAAATCCTTATAATGCTGTCTTGCAAGTATTTCAGTCGGCGCCATAACCGCGCTCTGATAACCGTTTCTGAAGCTCATATAAACAGCCGCCATTGCACATACAGTTTTTCCGCTGCCGACGTCACCTGAAACCAGTCTTGCCATCGGGCATTCCGAAAGCATATCTTTTCTTATTTCACTTATTACCTTGCTCTGCGCCTCTGTAAGTTCAAACGGCAAAGCTCTGAGGAAATCCGATAGGCCGCACTTATCTTTGCTCAGATGCTTACCTTTAAGCATTTTTCTGCTTTTCTTGGAATAACTGACAGCCATAGCGAAAAGGAACAGCTCTTCACACAAAAAACGGTGTCTGCCGTTTTCTATCATCTGCTCACTGTCGGGTTTGTGTATACACCTGTAAGCCTCATATTCTCCGCAGACTTCAAGCTTGCTTCTGATCTCAGGTGGCAGAACATCGTTTGTTCCGTCAATGGTGATATTTTCAAGCGTATATTCGATAAGTGATCTTAAACTTCCCTGCGTCAGACCTTTGGTTGAGGGATACACAGGCACGTACTCTGCAAGAGACTTCGTTTCCGTAACCGGTTCGGTAGTTATCGGAGTAAGCATAAGCCCCGTCTTTCCGTGTACAAGTTTTCCCCAAAAACGATACGTGTTTCCGACAATAAGTACGTCCCGCATATACTTCTGATTGAAATATATCAGAGTACAGCTTCTCAGACCATCAAAAGCCTTGCATTTTGTAATCATCTTCCCGCCGTTTATTCTCGAGCTTACCGGTGCAGAAGTTACGGTAAGAACAAACGACGCAGTTTTACCGACATTATTTTCTCTAAGTTCCTTTACATCTCCTCTGTGCTGATATCCCCGGGGAAAATGCCTCAGTATATCTCCCGCCGTCAATATTCCAAGACTGCGAAGCATCTGAGATTTTTTCTGCCCGCATCCGTAAATATCGGTTACCGGACTGTCTTTCGTTAATTTACTTGGCATTTTTACCTCCTCTCGGACTCAGGAGATCAGCTGAAAAAAAATCCCGGATAAAAACTTTGCGCAGAATAAACATTTTTCCGGAATGTTCTGAAACCGTATCTAACCGTATGGAATTTTTTTCTAACATAATCTTATATTGCCTGTTTTTTATACTTTTTGTGCATGCTTGTAAAATAAAGACAAAAACGGCAACTACTCACAATTCGTGACATTGTTCGGTTGCCTTTTGACATCCATAATTGTAAAATATTTAATTTTTCAGAAAATGCTTGTAATTGCTTATAATTTGAGTTAAAATATATACGGAGCTATCCAATTATAAAACTGAAAGGATAAAAAAATGAAAAACAATTTTAGTGACGTTGTTTCCGGACTTAAGGAAATGAAAATATCAAAATCTTACGATTGTCAGACAAAATTTTACTGCGGAAACTGTCAGTCGTCACCCCTCATTTTCCAGACCAAGGGTGAATTCAGCATGACCGGTTTGCAGATAATTGCCGTATGCACGGCTTTTTCAGTAATTTGCATGACTATGGCTATCGCAAAAAAATTAAAGAAGTAATATTTAACCGAAAATTGTTGCTTTTCAACTTTATCACTATCAAAATGATTTAAAACTGAGGTTTTTTCAGACTATTTCCGCAATATGTTTTTTCTCCCCTTTTCGGGGGTACATATTTTATCTTGTGAAAGTTTCCTTTTTTCAAGATACTTTACCGTCAGAAAACAAATCGCCGCCGCTGTAAGCGCACCTGCGCTATCTATCAGGACATCGGTAAAACGTCCTGCCCTTCCGCTCACGGAAGTCTGATGGATTTCGTCGGTTACAGCAAACAGCACTGCATAAAGAACAGATCCGGAAAATGATAAAATCAGTGAATTATTGATTTTTATCGACCGTTCCAGTGCAAAAAACGCAAAAAACGCAAGTATAAAATATTCAGTAAAATGAGCCGTCTTTCTCACAAAAAAAGACACTCCTGAATAAATTTTATCCTGTGCTGCCGCATCCTTGCTGTCAAAATCCGGAAAGAGAACTGTTACTAATTTTGCCGTCAAGCCACCGCTTGTCTGCGAAGATTCTTCGCCGGTCTGACTGCTCATTAAAAAAATTACCGTTGACCACAGCAGAACAGCCGTCCACATCAAAACAATTATAACGGTTTTTCTTTTCAAAATCAATCTCCAATCTGATATTTGGCGTTAATTTCAACATAATTTCAATTTGCTGTTACAATAGCCCACTGCTTCTGTCGAAGTATGTGGGCTATGTTCAATATTATAATTATGCGCCGGAAACGAATCTATTCATAAAAACCGTAAAAGTCGGAAATCTATACCCTGAATTCAATTATTCATACGGTAAATTCAATTTCTTAATTTGATAAAGAAAAATTATTTGCTTCAATGAACCTGAAAATAAGACCGACTCGGAATATATTAACCGGTTTTATGTTAAAATTCATGCATCTTTCTCTTTAACAGCTTCTTCTTCCTCAGCTATTTCCCTTACAGTTACCGTAATTTCGTTCACTCTTTGGTCATCAGCCGAAATCACTTCAACTATCAGGTTATTGAACTCAAACGTATCTCCTTCCTGCGGGAAACAGCCGAATTTTTCAAGAACCCAGCCGCCTACTGTGGCAGCGTCGGTTTCATCTTCAAGATCAAAATACCTGAACATTTTTTCAAGATCTGTTGAACAAAGTACCTTGTATCTGTTTGTCTCTATCTCCACAATATCCTCGACTACTTCATCGTGCTCATCCCAGATTTCACCGACAAGTTCTTCGAGAATATCTTCCATTGTCACTATTCCCATCGTTCCGCCGTACTCATCCACAACTATTGCAAGGTGAGATTTGTTTTTCTGCAAAAGCTTAAGTATATCGGATATTTTCATAGTCAGCGGTATGTAAACCGGCTTTTTCATGATTGTTTTAATAGAATTGTCAGTACCCAGAACTTTACTGTAAAAATCCTTCTGATGAATTATTCCTGTAATACTGTCTATATCCCCTGAATATACCGGTATTCTCGAATAACCTGTCTCGGAAAAAAGCCTTGCTATTTCTTCGTTTGACATATTTTCGTCAACAGCTTCAAGAAGGGTTCTTGGGGTCAGGATATCTGAAGCCTCTCTGTCGGTAAACTCTATGGCAGAGCGGAGTAACTCACTTTCTTCCTTATCAATGCCGCCTTCATGCTCTACTTCTTCAACCAGCGTAAGTAGTTCATCCTGTGTCATTCTCCTGTCGTCACCGTTACCAAAGACCTTGTTTATAGCGGCTTTGATACCGGAAAACAGTATGCTGACCGGTGTAAGTATCTTCATCAGTACAGAAATAACGGGAGCTGAAAACATCGCAAAACGCTCCGGTGACTCCTTAGCAACCGTTTTCGGTGTTATCTCTCCGAAAGTAAGTACCACAACAGTTGAAACAATCGTAGCAACCACGGTACCGGTAATCTGATTTTCCTTCAAAAGATTTATGAAAAAAACCGTACAGACTGATGACAGTATTATGTTAACTATGTTATTTCCTATGAGTATTGTTGAAAGTAATTTATCATATTTGTCCGACAGTGTCAGAACCAGACCTGCACGCCTGTTTCCCTTGTCGGAAAGTGTCTTGATTCTTGTTTTGTTTAAAGATGAAAACGCTGTTTCTGTCGCTGAAAAGTACGCCGAAAAAACAAGCATTATCACCATAAGTATTATCTGTATTGAACTGCCTTCCATTATTATCTTCTCCTATCAGTGCGAATTTTTCGGTATATTATCCGTAAATATCAAATCAGCATTACAAACCGACTGATCGGAGAGTGTATGTTTCTGAGCTTGCTGTAAAGTTTCAGAAATTTCATAAAAACAGTTTTTTTGCTGTACGATATGTCAATCCGACGCGAATATTTATATTCGCTCAGAGGAATACATATACACAGCGTATAAATACAGTTACAATTTCCTCGGGGAGGTTCACCCATAATTATATCTCCTTTCATCTGCTTTTTATTGTAACATATATATGTATCTATTTCAACGATTTTAACAAAAAATTTAAATTTTTTACTTCGACTTTGTTTTTACATAAAATTACTTGACATTATTTTGTCAAAGTGGTAGAATATGGTGAATAAGGACTGACCGGAGAAAGGAGGAATTCTATGCCGCAAGACAAAAACAGCCAAATGTCTTTCTTTCCGGAAAAACAATCGGATTACGAAGGTGATTTTCCGGAAAACAGTTATGGAAACACCGATGATAACAATATCCAAAATGATATGAGTTCTCACCGCATTGAAAACACGGTAGCCGCTGACAGTGAAGATTCAGAACCGGAAAATATTCCTCTGTCGGAAATTCTCCCTGAGCAAACTGTTACTCCCCAGTCAGTTACCTCTTCCGAATCCGCTCAGCGTCAGCCGGAAGTAAGGCGAAAATCTGCTGAAAAGAAACTTGACTTCAATCCGGAAAACAGTTTGATTATTTCTTTCCTTATACTGGTTGGCGGAGCAATCGCTAAAACCTTAAGAAACAGTTTTACTGCTACGGTATTTACTGCATATAACAAGATTTCAGCTGACTTCAAGGAATCTTTTATTTACAAGTCGCTGTTCAACCAGAAAACCGACAGGGTAACTTTGAAGATAAAGAAGGTCTTGCGAAGAATTGCAACCAATGCACGGGTTCCGTCACTGATCGGAGAGATTTTTTCTTCACTTGTCAAACTGAAAGCGAGAACTTACGGAGTAATTTTCTTTTCTTTCGGTGTGATGACCATGCTTCTTCACTTTTTTGTAGTCCGTAATTTCACGTTTTTCAACCTGGATCTTTACGCACCGGTAACCGCAGGACTTGCAATAATTCTTTCACTTTTTCTGATTATTTCAGGTAAAACCGTCTCGGATATGCTGAAAGAAAGCTATTTTCTGTCTACTCTGCTGTTTGATTTTTTAGGAATCAAACGGCCATCACACAGTGAAAACGAAGTAGTTGAATTTCCTGCCAGCGGAGCGGCAATAGTCGGTGCTCTGTTCGGAGCGCTGACACTGTTCTTCCCTGCCCTGAGCGTTATTTTTGCCGTTATTACCGTAATTTACACCTTCATAGTAATTAAGTATCCTGAGACAGGTGTAGTGTCTCTCATACTTATTGCACCGATTCTCAGCAATTCAGCGCTTATTTATATCTGCTCGGTCATCACGGTTTCGTATATATTCAAAATTCTTGTCGGTAAACGCACACCGAATTTTGAATTCACCGAGCTTATAGTAGCCCTGTTTTTACTCCTTACTCTGATGTCGGGAATAATCACATTCGGAACAAAATCTGAAATTTTCTCAAACGGCATTTTCATCATGGTGTATTTTCTGCTGGTTTGTACTCTTCGCGACAGAAACTGGTTTGATCGTGCTGTAAAATCAATTATTCTCTGTTCTTGTATTTTCGCTTCTTTTTCGCTGTTTGTAACGTTTTTCGGAAAGCATTTTGAAATTGATTTCAACTACATTCCGAATTCTGACGTTGCCGGAGCGGAATCAAATATCTTCCAGTCTTCGTATGTTCTCGGAATAATCCTTATGTGCGGATTGCTTTACATGTTGACTGCGTTTTTCACGGCAAAAACTTTAAGCAATAAAATAGCGTTCTTCATTTTCATGGTTATTGCCGCCATATTTATTTTCAGAGAAACTTCGCCTTCAATTATTTTTGCCCTGCTGGTGTCTGCTGTCATCTATCTCTTTCTGAAAAGCAGTAAGACCGCCGTATTTACGGTCGTGGTACTTTGTATTACACCGGTAGTTTTGTCCTTTACTCCATGGCTTGTAAACGGAATCAAAGCTTCTTTAAGTAACGAAATGTACCGACTTGATATATGGAATGCTGTTATAAATATGTTCGGGAAGTACGGTCTTTCAGGCATAGGAACAGGTAAAGATGCTTTTACTGACATATATACCACCTTCTATATCGGAAATTCAGTAAACGTAAAACATGCACACAGCCTCCTCTTTCAGATCGCTTTTTCTCTCGGTTTCTTCGGGGTCGTGCTGTTTGCTCTGATAATTTTCTTTATAATGCAGGGAGCTTTGACTTACGGAAGAAACTGTACTGATAAATCGGCAGAAAACCGACTCTTGTGTTACTCCGGAATGTGTTCTGTAATAGCTCTGGCTCTTTGCGGACTTACTGAATATATCTGGCTGAATTCAAGAATTATGTTGGTGTTCTGGATTCTGTGCGGTCTTGCCGTTTGTTCCAGAAGAAGCGCAAACGAAAGAAATGACGAAGAACAGTTTAACTGATACACTTTCAGAAAGGAGATTAATTATGGCCGGATCGGCAAATAATCCCAAGCGAAAATTCAATATTCTCGATTTTTTACTCATTTTACTCATCATTACCACTGTTGCAATTACCATTGTCTCGGTTATACGATCCAATCCCAACAAAATTTCCGGCGGTGACAAGGATATTACTTACACAATCAGATGTGAAATGATTGATGGAAGTCTTACCGATAATATTGCCGTAGGTGACAATATCTACGATGACGTTACAAACCAGCTGCTCGGCACGGTTACAAAGGTCGAAACAGAAGTAGTTAAGGCTGTTGACCTCTCTTCTTCCGGACTGTTGAAACCTTTGGTTGACACAAACAAAGTCAACATAACTCTCACAGTTTCAGCCAAAGTCTGGGACCGGGACGGCATTTACAGTATCGATAATTACCGTATCGCCGCTGGAAAGCAAATAAGCTTTCATTCGGAAAATATTTCCGTAACCGGTAGCTGTTTATTAATCACCGACACTGAAAACGGAGAACAAAGCAATGAACAACAATAATATTTATCAGGAAAAAAAGCATTTTACAGCTGTCGATGTTCTGATAGTGTTTTCGGTTCTTGTGCTGATTGCTACACTGATTTTTCGCACTCAGTTGATTTCACTGTTCAATGACAGCAGTAAAAGAGCTGACTGTGAAATATATTTCGTTTGCGAAAGCGTCCCGAATGAAATATCTGCACAGATAAAAGACGGCTCAAAACTTTACTGGGTTGAATCGGATACTTCAATCGGAAAACTTACCGTCACCTCTCAGTTTTCCCCTTCTGTGGTTTACACCAGTGAAGATGATACGCTATATATAGATTATTCGGAAACCGCATCAACCTTTACAGGAAAAATTGATGCTGCAGCCGTGTCAAATAACGGATGTTATCTGAACGGAACGGATTTTATTGCCCCGGGAATGACAATAACCGTTTCCACGGAGTATGCTCAGTTTGAAATACTGGTAACCGACATTAAGTTTATTTAACGCTGTTAAATTTTATAATGCATAATCTGCTTATTCTTTGTGTTCTCTTATACGGCCGCTGTATTTGCGGCCTTTTTTACTTTTTTAATTTTCGGAGCTGCTTTTTCTTAAACAGTTTTTTCGTCATAGAGAGTTATTTTTCGCAAGTATATTTTCCGTAATCAATAATTTTTACTATTTTGCAAAAAAGCTCTTGACAAATTGACTTTTTTCTGATATACTCGTTAAAGCCGGACAGGTTAATAGGTTTGCTGCTATGGCTCAGTAGGCAGAGCACTTCCTTGGTAAGGAAGAGGTCACCGGTTCGAATCCGGTTAGCAGCTCCATATTTCCGACTAATTTGTCGGCATTCAAACAAATAAAGGACACCTTGGCGGTGTCCTTTATTTGTTTTCAGGATTGTATGCAAAATCTAAATAATCCGGATTAAAATCGGCAAATTATTTTAGCAACAGATAATTTTGAAATATTAATTTTGTGTTCAATTCAGCTCGACTTGAAGTGTTACATTTTTCTTAACGGGAATTATTCCCTGTTTTTCGGATTTTTGTCTCAGAATAAATAAATTTCCCGTTACGCAACCTGAAGTTGACAAAATTCATACCGATAGTTGGTGGTTTTTGAGCCTTATTTATGATAAAATGCTGACATAAAAACAAGGAGGAAGTTCTTATGAATTTTTCAGACAAGTTAATTCTGTTAAGAAAACAAAACGGTCTTTCACAGGAAGAGCTGGCCGAAAAACTTGATGTGACAAGGCAATCAGTGTCAAAGTGGGAAAGCGGTGCAAGTATGCCGGAGCTGAACAAAATTTTACAGATAAGCCAACTTTTTAATGTAAGCACCGATTATTTACTTAAAGAAGCGGATTCGGAACAATCAGTATTGAATTTAAAATCAGAAAACCTGAATATAAAGAGAGTTTCGCAGACAGAAGCCGATGATTTTATCTTGCATTCAAAAAAGCTGGCAATGCTTTACACAATTGCAACAATACTCTGTATATTATCCCCTTTCCCACTTATGCTTACACTTGCAAATCCCGCTTTCAAGCTTTTTTCAACAACGTTTATGATTATTTCAGGTATTGCCGGTTTGCTTGTCTTTGTTGCCGCCGGAACTTGTATTTTCATATATGCAAATTACAAAAATCTGAAATTTACCTACATCGATAATCAGGATTTTATAATCGATCGTCCCACGCGTGAAACTGTCGAAAAACAAAAGCAGGCGTATTACGGAATTTTTATCCGCAATATCATCATAGGCGTGATATTTTGTATTATTTCTGCAATTCCTGTTATCGTTTTTGCATTGTTGATCACCGATTATATAGGTGCAGGTGTCTGTATCACTCTTTTAATTGTAATTTGCGGAGTATCATTGTTTATTTACACCGGAACAAGATTTTCTGCATTCCAAAAATTACTTTCTGAGGGAGAATACAGCAAAAAGCGCAGAACCTCCAACCTTCTGATGGAAAAAATATGCGGTATATATTGGCCGGTAATTGCCGCAGTTTATTTGGTTTGCAGTTTTCTTGGCAACAACTGGCATATAAGCTGGATCATTTGGCCTGTGGCAGCTTTACTTTTTGCCGTTCTGGATTCCGTTGTAAACATAATTACCGAAAAAGATTCTGAATCTAAAAAATCTTCCCGGACTTCAGTTAAAGATCACTCCGATACAGAAGACTGAGAAGAGCTTGAATAAGCTAAAATAACGAATTTCAAAACACAATCAGATTTAACAAAATCATTTATCTTTTTAAATGTAACTTGAAAGCCGCATGAATCAAAAGCGGCTTTTTGTAATTAAATTCTATAACCTCGGTTGCAAGTTTGAAGTAAATGCTTTTAAATCATTTTCGGATGATTTTCATAATTTTTAATTCGTCCACTACAAGCAGACTTGTGAATGGCTAAAACAATTTTCCGCTTTAAAATACGGTATTGATTTTTAAGCGGATTTATGGTAAACTGTTCGTATAAAGAAGGGAGGCTAATATGGATTACACGATTACTGAAAATACCCAAGCCGCTTCAACTAAGGCGTACAATTGCCCTAACTGCGGAGCAGAACTTAAATTTGATCCGGATAAGCATAAACTTTGTTGTGAATTCTGCGAATCCGAGTTTACCGCAGAAGAAATAGAAAGGCAGAATATATACGATTTCAGCACTGAAAAACAGAAAAATTCCGAAGAATACTGCAGTAAACTCGACGAATTTTACTGTCCGAACTGCGGAGCTGAAATAGTTGCCGACGAAAATACCGCCGCCGATATCTGCGTCTATTGTCAAAGCCCGGTTGTACATAAAGGCAAGCTTTCCGGTCAGATGATGCCCGATAAAATAATTCCCTTTAAATACGGTAAAGAGGAAGCTGAAAACAAATTCACATCTTTTGCCGCTTCAAAATGGTTCGTACCGAATGATTTCAAAAGCAAAAAACATGCCGATCTCATACGGGGCGTTTACTATCCTTTCTGGGTCACTGACGCCGATACATATTCCGAACTCAACGCAAACTGCACAAAGGTAAGAGTTTGGCGCAGCGGAAACACTCAGTATACCGAAACGTCGAGGTTTAACGTTACAAGAGGCGGCGACATACACTTTGAGGATCTTGTGACTTCCGCTTATTCAAAAGGCGACAAGGAAATGCTGGAAGGCATTCTGCCCTACCCTTCCTCTTCCCTTATTCCTTTTTCAATGGCGTATCTTTCAGGCTTTAAAGCAAACAAAAGGGACATTGAAAGGGAAACCCTTTCGGAAGAGATAAAACAAAGAATGAGATCTTATGCCGAGACTCTGCTCGCAGGTACAATTGCCGGATACAGCACTGTTTCGAAAAAAAATCTGGGAGTCAATATAAAAGTTTCTCACTGGGAATATTCTCTTATGCCCGTTTGGGTACTTAACTACATCACGCCCAAAAAAACATACAAATACGCAATGAACGGGCATACCGGTAAAATATACGGAGAGCTGCCGGTTTCATTTAAAAAAGTCATGATCGCCTGCGGCGCAGTGTTTGCCGTTGTTGCGCCCATCGTCGGACTGATAGGAGGTTTGTTCCTATGAAAAAAACATTTGTGCTCGCAGTGCTGATATTTACAGTGCTGATTACACCTCTGCCGTCAAACGCCGCTGAGCAGGATAAATATGTCTACGATCTTGCCGGCATTCTGACTGAAACGGAGATAAACGAAATTGAAAGCGCCGCAAAAAATTATTTCTCGGATTCCTATGCTTCTGTTTACATAGTGACCGACCCGAGCGGAAATGTCAGCTACTACGGAGAGGACTTTATTGAGGAGTACCCTGAAGCGGGAAAGAATTCCATAATTCTTATAATAACTGACAATTCCCGTCATAACTACAACCTTTACACATACGGAAAATGCAACAGGCTTATCAGTAATTCCGAAGTTGATATGATCCTGGACGATCCGGAAGTTTACAATAACATCAAAATCAATAACGATTATGCCGCCGCTTCAGTGCGTTTTCTTGAGCTTTCATCTGAGGCATGCAAGCCGGAGTATTTAAAAGCGATTTTATTAGGTGTTTTTGTCGGACTTGCAGCGTCAGTGATAACAGGAGTATGCATAGTTTATACATACGGAAGGAAAATGCGTTCCGAAAAATACCCGCTTGGCCAGTTCGCAAAACTTGAACTTACAAGGAAAGAGGACTTTTTTACCGGAAGTTTCGTTACCAAACAGACAATTCACAAATCCAGCGGTAGCGGTCGCGGCGGTTCACGCGGTGGTGGAGGCGGAGGAGGAAGAGGTCACAGAGGCGGAAGATAAAAATAAAGCGCAGATAAAAAGACTTGCTTCCGTTTAAAACGAAAACATAATATAGCCAATCTGCAACTTTACTTTAACAGTCCGGACCCGAAAGGAACAGTAAAAAATGCTTTGGTATCTGCTTAACATTTTCATTCTTACGGTTGTTTGGTTTTTACCGACAGACAGTAAATTTATCATTTCCGATTCAAAGGAAAGCATGAAAATCAGAAAAAAACGTCTCTGCATTGCAGCTACCGTGAATTGGATTCTGCTTTCAGGTCTGCGTTCGCTGTCTGTCGGACCGGATACTTACAATTACCTTGTAAACAGTTTTATTCCGGTAAAGGAAATGAGCTGGAATGAAGTATTGCGGCTTTTTCCGGAGAGATATCTTTACGGTCAATCGGTATTGGATCCGGGATATTGCCTGCTGACAAAAATTTTTCAGATTTTCTCCGGAAATTATCAGGTATGGCTTTTCTTTATCGCCGTAGTTTTTACCGTCCCGCTCGGAGTCATAATATACCGTTTCTCGTCAAATCCTTACCTAAGCTACATTCTTTATTCGACTCTTTTTTACAATTTCTTTTCAGTTACCGGTCACCGTCAGACTTTAGCCACGGCAATTGTTTTCGGTATAGGACTTTTTGCCGCACTGAAACGACGCTTTTTCATTTTCCTTTTTTCACTGCTTGTTGCCTGTACAATTCATCCATCTGCTATAGCATTTTTGCCGGTTTACTTTTTGGCAAAAGTGAGACTGAGAAAAAATCAGCTTATATTTTGTTTTTCTGCCATAGCTCTCAGCTATATTTTCAGAAACCAACTTCTCAGCATTCTCAAATCAATTACCGGATACAATTCTTTCGGTCAGGTCCCTCAGGCCGGAGCAGGCGCATTTATAATTCTGTTACTCTCATTTGCTGTTCTGATTTCAATATTTTACAACAGAACAGTTGATTTAGCCGAAACAGAAACCGGCATCATTCATCTTTCGTACAATGCACTTCTGACTGCTTGTTTTTTCTCATCACTTCTGCTGATTAACCCTGTTTTTATGAGAGTTTTGCAATATTACTCACTTCTCTTACTGATTTTGTTGCCGGAAGGTGCAAGGATATTCGGAAAAGGCAAAGGAAGAATGTTTTACGGTTTGTGCTGTACCTTGCTTATGCTTGCTCTTTTTGTTTCGGAAAAGAGATTTTACGAGTTTTTCTGGCAGTAATGCAACGTTTCTTTTATCGGTAAAATTACATGTGTTTTTGCCGTGATTATTCAAAGCTTCCCGTAATAGACCAGCCTGCTTACTAAAAAACCAAATCTTTACTAAAAACAAAAAGTCCGGTCTCTGTTCTTTGCAGACCGGATTATTTTTGTTTAAGCTCTATTGCGTTGGGATTCAATTTGCTTACGGAAAATTCAGATAAAAATTCTTACTTAAATCCGGTTAAAGATAATAAAAAAGCTTATTTGTCAGAATACACTTTCTATTACTTTACTGCATTCCGGCGGAGAATATTTCCAGACGGAAATATGACCGGCGGGTGGGCAGAAATATCTCGGGGTTTTTACCGCGGAATCCTTTTTGGCAGCATCGATGATAACAAGTTTTATTTTCATTCTTTCGGGAATTATGTTTTTTATGTAAACTGCCGCAGACTGTCCTACCGTAAGATCGCTTCTTGCTTCCGCAAGTCCGGTGAGATTCGGGGCGAGTTCTATAAAGACGCCGTAATCTTCTATTGAACGTATTGTACCGGCAACTGTCTGACCGACTGAAAACTCTGACGCATTTTCGAGCCATGTTCCGAGCAGTTCTTTCTGGCTTACATATACTCTCCCCGTGTCGTAGTCTATACTTTTGACGACAGCTTTCAGATTCATACCGACAGAAAATCTGTCCTTTGGATGGGAAATCCGCGAAACGGATATGCTGTCAATTGTCATAAGTGATATTAATCCGCAACCGATATCGACAAACGCCCCGAACTTTTCCATATGAGTTACCTTAGCATCAATGATATCACCGGCAACAAGATTCATCACAAAATTCTGTCTGCACTCAAGTTGTGCCATTCTCCTCGAAAGAATCGCCACCGTACGGCCTTCTTCGTCTTTTGAAAACCCCATTACTTTGAAGCAGACCGGTTTACCTGTCCTCGTTATAACGGCGATATCCTTCTGTGGTTCTTCGCTGTACAATGCTTCGGCTCTGGGTATTATCCCCTTCACTCCGTACAGATCGACAGATATATTAAGCTCGCTGTCACACATAACCGCCATTCCCTCAAGAATTTTATCCTGCTCCTTTGCTTTTTCAAGTCCTTTGAGAGTGGATGTAAGTTCACGGTTTTCAGCATTACCAATCAGAAAACCTTCCGGTAAATATTTATTCATTGGATTGTTTTTTCCTTTCTTTTAATAAACTTGTTACATTCTATGCGCAAAGATCAAAAATAGAACATAACATATTTTGACGCACCCAATTAAAATATTTACAAAATTTACAATTTAATATGGAAATATAAATGTCAAAGGTGTAAAATATATGCTGTGTTATTTTAATTTGTCAGCTCACATTTGTTTTCAGTTGACAAAATCGTAAAAATTCAGGAGTGATTACCATGGCGGAAATAAAAAATTATACGGTTTATAAATCAAAACCAGTCGTAATGTTCAGTCAGAACAACACCATAATTTACGGAAATATGAACGAAAAAGCTTTTGCTGAAATAGTTGTGCTCGGTGAGGATGTTACCGGAATGCTGATGGTTACAATCAAATCCACTGAAAACAAATCGGTTCTGCGTGCGAATGAATTCAAAAACGGACTTCAGGAAGCGCTTGACTATTCCTGCGAGCAGATAGAAAGATACAACAAAAAGTAAGCGAATAATTCTGCCCGATTTGACAGAACCTGCTGTAATTTCTGATTAATAATCAGATTCCAGGCTGAAAAGTCGATTTATTTCTATCAAGACAAATTTACGGTTTACTTTATTCAAAAAATTTTGTATATATTTTCTCCCATTTAGCTTTTTTTGAATGGATAAAGCATTTTTGAAGTCAACTCTCAGCCATTTGGCTTTGTTATAATGACTGAAACATCAAAATATATTTTTTAACAGAGGTTTTTACAGATGAACAAGATTTTGGAAAAAGAGATCCTGAACCCAACCGTTCATAAAATGGTTGTGTCCGCCCCGCTGGTGGCAAAAAAAGCCCAGCCGGGTCAGTTTATTATTCTGCGTGTCGACAGCGAAGGAGAAAGAATTCCGCTCACAATAGCCGACTATGACAGAGAAAAAGGCACAGTTACCATAATATATCAGATAGTCGGAGCAACAACCGAAAAGCTCTCTCATCTGAATGAAGGCGACTTTATATGTGACTTTGCAGGACCGCTCGGCAAGCCCACGGAAACTGACGGTCTGAAAAAAGTAGCGGTAGTCGGAGGCGGAGTCGGATGCGCAATCGCTTACCCCGTAGCCAAAAAGCTTCATGATAGCGGCGCAGTTGTTCATTCGGTAATAGGTTTCAGAAACAAGGATCTTGTTATTCTTGAAAAAGAATTCTCTGATGTAAGCGACAAGATGGTGCTTGTAAGTGACGACGGCTCCACCGGCAGAAAAGGTCTTGTCACGGACGCACTGAAAGAGCTTATTGAAAGCGGAGAAAAATACGACGAAGTAATAACGATCGGTCCGCTCATAATGATGAAATTCGTATGCAAGCTGACCAAAGAATACGGCATAAAAACGGTAGTAAGCATGAACCCCATAATGATCGACGGAACCGGAATGTGCGGCGGTTGTCGGCTGACGGTCGGCGGTGAGACAAAATTCGCCTGTGTTGACGGTCCGGATTTTGACGGACATCTGGTTGACTTTGACGAGGCTATGGCAAGAGGCTCAATGTATAAAACCCAGGAAAGAGCGGCACATGAACATGCATGCAGACTTTTCAGCAAGGAGGCAAAATAATGGCTAACATGTCTTTGAAAAAAAACGAAATGCCCTCACAGGCTCCCGATGTAAGAAATAAAAATTTCCGGGAGGTTGCTCTCGGATATACACCTGAAACCGCTATCGACGAGGCAAAGCGTTGCCTTAACTGCAAAAACAAACCCTGCGTTTCCGGTTGTCCCGTAAACATTCATATTCCCGAATTTATCGCAAAAGTGGCAGAAGGAGAATTCGAGGAAGCTTACAAAGTAATCGCACAGTCAAGTTCCCTCCCCGCGGTCTGCGGAAGAGTATGTCCTCAGGAAACTCAGTGCGAGTCCAAATGCGTAAGAGGTATAAAAGGTGAACCGGTTGCAATCGGAAGACTTGAGAGATTTGTTGCTGACTATCACAACGCTCATTCAACCGAAAAAATCAGCAAACCCGAGCCAAACGGTCACAAAGTTGCCGTAATCGGCTCCGGGCCTGCCGGACTTGCATGCGCAAGCGACCTTGCAAAAAAAGGCTACGACGTTACAGTTTTTGAAGCTCTGCATGTTGCAGGCGGTGTTCTCGTTTACGGAATTCCGGAATTTCGACTTCCCAAATCCATCGTTTCAAAAGAAATTGAAGGTCTTAAAGATCTTGGCGTAAAAATTTCCACGAATACCGTTATCGGAAAAACCATGTCGGTTCAGGAGCTGATGAGCGAGGAAGGATTTGAAGCCGTTTTCATAGGCTCAGGTGCCGGACTTCCGAGATTTATGGGCATACCGGGAGAAAATCTTAAAGGTGTATATTCGGCTAATGAGTTTCTTACCCGCGTCAATCTTATGAAAGCATACAAAGAAGGCAGCGATACTCCGATTCAGAGGTTTAAGTCAGCTGCTGTCGTCGGAGGCGGAAATGTTGCTATGGACGCTGCCAGATGTGCCAAGCGTCTCGGAGCAGAAAATGTTTATATAGTTTACCGCCGTTCAGAAGCTGAGCTTCCGGCAAGAGCCGAGGAAGTTGAACACGCAAAAGAGGAAGGAATAATTTTCAGAACTCTTACAAATCCTGTTCAGATTATCCCGGATGAAAACGGATTTGCAAGCAAGCTTGTGTGCAGAGAAATGGTTCTCGGTGAACCTGACGCTTCCGGAAGAAGAAAACCTATCGAAAAACCCGATTCAAATATCGAAATTGACTGCGACTGCGTGATTATGGCAATAGGAACTTCGCCGAATCCTCTTATCAAATCGACAACAAACGGACTTGAAACCCAGAAATGGGGAGGTATAGTTGCCGATGAGACCGGAAAAACTTCGATTGAAGGTGTGTATGCCGGCGGTGACGCCGTCACGGGAGCAGCTACCGTAATACTTGCAATGGGCGCCGGAAAAACAGCCGCAAAAGCTATCGACGAATATATTGTCAGCAAGAACAAATAGTATTATCATTAAAGGACACTTTTATCAAATAATCACATATTCTTGTTATGTATAGGCTTTTACCTAAATTTTTTCAGGTAATTTGTATTGTCTTTCCTGCTTGCTCACTTTCACCTGATTTTGAAATATACGATTCTTTGTATTTTACTCGACAGCTGATTTGATTAACATCGAACATGGTAACATAATCCTTTCAATTCAGGTGGGCATAGCGGCAGTGAAACTTCAATATATACCTACATAAACAAGCCTACAGACATACATTTAAGGAGAAAATTAATGATAGTAGAACTTGAAGAAGCAAAACGCACCCTGCTCGAAAAAGAAAAAGATGTTGAAGAGCTTAAACATGCGCTTAAACTCGAAGATTTAAAAACAGAAACAAAAGAGCTGGAAGAAAAAACTCTCGCTGCGGATTTCTGGGGTAGTGATGAATCGGGAGCAATTCTGAAAAGAATAAAATACCTCAAAGACAGAGTGTCAGCATACGAAGCTCTTAAACAAAAACTTGAAGATACTCTGGTTCTGATCGAAATGGGAATAGAGGAAGACGACGGTTCGGTTACCGATGAGGTCTTGACTGCGGTCAAGGAAATAGAAGACGAAGAGGAAAAGCAAAGGATCGACATATTGCTTTCCGGTGAATACGATTCAAATAACGCTATTCTCACCTTCCACCCGGGAGCTGGCGGAACCGAAGCTCAGGACTGGGCTTTGATGCTTTACAGAATGTATACGCGTTGGGGCGAAAGACACAATTTTAACGTCAAACTTCTCGACTGGCTCGACGGAGAGGAAGCAGGAATAAAGAGTGCAACTATCCGTATAGAAGGAACAAACGCATACGGATATCTCAAAAGTGAAAACGGAGTCCACAGACTTGTCAGAGTATCTCCTTTTGATGCTTCCGGAAGAAGGCATACTTCTTTTGCATCGGTTGAGGTAATGCCGGAGCTTGACGATGACAATAATATCGAATTAAAACCGGAAGATCTTGAAATTACCGCACACAGATCAAGCGGCGCCGGCGGACAGCATATAAACAAAACCGACTCCGCAATAAGAATAACGCATTTGCCGACCGGAATAGTAGTGGGATGTCAGACGGAACGCAGTCAGCTTCAGAATAAGGAAACGGCTTTGAAAATGCTGAAAGCCAAGCTTCTTGAAATCAAAATCAGAGAAAACCTCGAAAAAATCGAGGATATAAAAGGAACAAAATACAACATCGAATGGGGCAGTCAGATCAGGTCCTACGTATTCATGCCGTATACCCTTGCTAAGGATAACCGCACCGGTTATGAAGACGGCAATATTCAGGCGGTAATGGACGGAGAAATAGACGGTTTTATCAACGCATATCTGAAAATGAACGCAAAAAGCTGAAAAAACCCTGATGTAATGATTATCATCAATCACGATAATCTGAACCGATAAATATAATACTGTTATGGAATTTACTGTAAAAAATCTAAGCGACAAAGTATTATTAAGAAGCTATCTGCGGGATACACTCGGTGTTTCCCGCAGAATTCTTACTATACTTAAATCTACCGAGAACGGTATCTGCGTTAACGGCAAACACGTAAATGTACTTGAAAAGATAGGAAACGGCGATATAATCAGTCTGAAAATAGAAGATACTTCAACCGAGAACTTTTCATGTCCGCCTTCCCTGCTGCCGGTACCGGAAATTATATCAGAAACCGATGCTTTCATTGCCGTAAATAAGCCTGCCGGAATGCCGACTCATCCGTCAAGAGGACATTACGAAGACACCCTTGCAAACAGGATTTCCGGATATTTTCTCAGACAAAATAAACCTTTTGTTTTCAGAGCGGTCAACCGACTTGATTCTGACACAAGCGGAATAGTTCTTATTGCTTTGAACAAATACTATTCCTGTGCACTTTCCGAAGCGCTCAAAAAAGGGCTTTTCAGCAAAGAGTACCTTGCAGTAACAGAAAATCTGCCGTCTGACAGCGGGGTAATTGAAGGATATATTTCACGGGAATCAGACAGCATAATCAAACGCAGGTTAACCGCAAATGAAATACCCGGCAGTCACTATTCACGTACAGAATATGAGGTGGTTTTACGCAGTGAAAAATATTGTCTGGTCAGACTAAAACCGATTACCGGAAAAACGCATCAGCTTCGTGTCCATTTATCAAGTATCGGTTACCCAATTATCGGTGACACTATGTATGGAAGTGAAAGCCGGTTTATTGGCAGACAGGCGCTGCACGCTGTGAAACTCACCTTCCCTTCTCCTTTAAGCAAAAATTTTATAACTCTTTCCGCACCCATTCCGGAAGATTTCCGGAATCTGCTTACTCTGATCGGACTGCATACCAATAATAAAGACATTAACATCTGACTGTAAGAGAAATCAACCCTGCCGATTTTCTTTAAAACTTCTGATGGTGATTTTATGAAAAAACTGAAAGATGTAATTAAAAAATATTTTCCCGCCGTTTCGGTGGTTTTCTTTGCTATAGCAATTATCTGTGTCATAGTAAATGTAATCAGTATTTTTTCGGTGCGTTTCGCTGAGTTTTTCAACAATAGTGTTGCAGCTTTTTTCAGATTTTTGCTTGCTGAAATAACAAATATTTTCCCGTTTTCACTTGCAGAAATTCTGATAATCCTTTCTCCCCTTATAATTGCGGCGATTTTCTACCTCTTTCACAGATCCTTTAAAAAAGGAAAAACGGCAACACTTCGTTTTTTTGCCGTTTTAATTTCCTCAGTTACTCTATTCTATTCTCTCTTTGTTTTAACTTTTGCCTGCGGTTACAGAGGGCTGACTCTTGACCGGAAGCTCGGACTTGAACGCAACGAAATTTCAGCCGAGGACCTTGAAACAACGCTGAACATAATTATTGAAGAGCTCAATAAATGTGTTGCCGATACCGAATATTCTTCTGACAACTTTTCGGTTATGCCGTATTCATTCCGAAATCTCAGCGATAAACTAAATGAGGCGTACAAAACATTTGCTGAAAATCACAGTTTTATAACTACTTTAAAAACCAATGTCAAGCCGGTTTTACTGAGTGAGCCGATGACTTATACGCATATTTCGGGCGTATACACATTTTTCACCGGTGAGGCAAACGTCAATACAAATTATCCGGACTTTGTTATACCGTATACAATGGCTCACGAAATGGCTCATCAGCGTGGTATAGCTCGTGAAGATGAAGCAAATTTTATAGCATTTCTCGTTTGCATACAAAGTGACGACAACTATATAAGATATTCCGGTTACATCGGTGTATTTGAATACCTGCTGAACGCTTTGTGGAGAGCAGACAGAGATAAGTATAATGAAATAATCAAAACTGTCAGTCCGGAAATTCTCAAAGAAGAAATTGCATACAGCGACTTTTTTGAAAAATACGATGATAATATAGTCGCCGATATTTCTCAGAACGTCAATAACTCTTATCTTGTTTCACAAGGTCAGACCGAAGGAACAAAAAGTTACGGTCTTGTTGTGGATCTTACCGTTGCTTATTATCTTTATGGCTGATATTCAATATCAGCACCAAGTTGTGAAAGCTTTTTTTCAATATCAGAATAACCGCGACGGATATAATCAGCATTCAGTATTTCAGACCTGCCACCGGCGTTTAGCGCCGCAGCAATCAGTGCGGCACCGCCTCGTAAATCAGTCGCAGACATAACTCCCGGACGGTAACCTGATATTCCGGTTACCGTCAGTTTTCTTTCTGACAAATCAAATCTCAGTCCGGATTTTTGAAGCTCGGTCGCGTACCCGAATCTGCTGCTGAAAATTGTTTCGCTTATAGTTCCCTGCCCCTCTGATACTCCGGAAAGAACCGTTATAAGCGGCTGAAGATCTGTTGGAAATCCGGGGAATGGTTCGGTGATCACGTCGCATGCTTTCAGATGCTTTCCTTCCGTTTTTACACTGCTGTTGCATACAGTTATGCTTGCTCCGAAATTTTTCAAAGTGCTGAAAAATGACTGCATTTCACCTATCGGTGCGTTCCGACAGTATATTTTTCCTTCTGTTACCAAACCGTAAATCATATAGGTTCCGGCTTCTATCATATCGTAGTCCAAGGTATGAAGTGAGCCGGTTAACTTATTTTTACCGTAAATTACTATGCGGTCACTTCCCGCACCGTAAATCTCGGCTCCGCATGAATTGAGGTAAAGCGACAGATCCTTGATGTGCGGTTCACGTGCGGCGTTGACGATTACGGTGGTTCCTTTCGCTTTTACTGCGGCTATAATTGCATTAATCGTTCCGCCTACCGTTTTCGACGGAAAAACAACTGTGTTGCCCGTCAGTCCCGAACGGCATTCAAGAGATTTTCCTCCGCTCCTTAAAGTGGCGCCGAGAGAAATCATTGCATTTATATGCATATCTACCGGTCTTGCTCCAAAATTACATCCTCCGCTTTCAGGAAGCTCGCAATACCCGAATCTTGACAGCAAAGCTCCCATCAGATAGCTTGAAGCCCTTATTTTCTTTATCAGATTGCACGGCATGGCTCTGTTTCGTATATCATCTGTGTTTATCTTTACACATGTCGGACTTTCACGCCATATCCGACAACCGTAATACGACAGTATTTTCAGACAGTTGTCAACATCTGTTATATCCGGAAGGTTGGATATAACCGTATCGCCGTCAGTTACAAGTGTTGCTATAAGTATCGCTACTGCTGAATTTTTAGACCCCTGAATATCTACGGTACCGCACAATTTTTTACCGCCGTTTATTATGTATTTTCCCATAATACCCTCCGGACATTACTTTTTTGAAAATCAATATCAGTATATGCCCTCTGAAAAATTGTGTGTATGAAAAAACAGCCTATAAGTCCGCATTTACAGTCAATTTCATATTAAACAGAAATTGTCTTCCAAAAACTCGGCAAATAAGTAACAAATCAGTTTGAATGATGATTCAACTTTTCCGAAAACGTCCGCCTGACGTTACTGTTTTCTAAATCCACCAAATAAAGTTTTACATATACTTAAATTAACTATTATCGCCTTTAATAATGTAAGAGAGCAAAAGCAATTTTTGCCTTTGCTCTCTTGATTTGATTAACTGCACGAACAGAAATATTTGTCAACGGCGGGTGAAACCCGTTAATCTTGACCGTTGACTAATGTTTCTGTTTGTGCTATTTACTAAACTGCTACAAAGATTGAAAATTTCACATTTATATGTTAGAATAAACTTGGCAGTTAGTAAATCATATTATTTGAGGTGAATACATGACTTGTACGCTTAGAAAATGGAAATTGTCAGATGCAGCGGATCTTGCTTCAACAATATCAAACAAACATATTCAGGACAACCTGCGTGACGGAATACCTTATCCTTACACTGAAAATGATGCAGTGGAGTTTATTTCATCCATGCTTTCCGCAAACGAAAATGAAATCTTTGCATTTGCTATTACTGTTGATGATAAAGCTGTCGGTAGTATAGGAGTTTTTCGTCAACATAATATTCACAGACAAACTGCAGAACTCGGGTACTACATTGCCGAAGAATATTGGGGAAAAGGACTGATGACATCGGCTGTCGTTCAGATATGCCGGCTTGTATTCGAAAACAGCGACATTATCCGTATCTATGCCGAACCGTTTTCTTATAACATTGCCTCATGCCGTGTACTTGAAAAGGCTGGCTTTCAATTTGAAGGTACGCTGAGAAGTAATGCTGTGAAGAACGGGAAAATTTTAGATATGAAAATGTATTCAAAATTGAAGTCAAATCAGTAAACTACTCTTTTAGTTTTATCTCTATTCAATAATTATAACCATTTAAATAACTTTAAAAATCAAGTTTCCGAAAATTTGCTGCTCAAAACAACAAACCACCAAACAGTGTTTTAATCCACATACAAATATTTTAAAGTGCACAATATAAAATCAAAAAACAAGGCCACAGAAAATGACCTTGTTTTTTTAATAGTATTGAAAAATCATGTATCGCTCATGATAAAGCTAAAAACTCCGAAAGATTATGATTTTCAGAAACGAAAAATTACGGAAATAATACACCCTTCTGTACTTTTTAAATACCCGAAATATTGTTATATTTGAGAATTGCATTTATAAAATATACCGGAATTGTATTGATTTGATGCTGCAACGAAGCTAAATATCGGGAATTTAAAAATGATTCGTTATATCGTGATTCTGCAACGAGCAAAGACTTTTATTTCAAGCTGAAATAACTTGCAGTTAATCGTTCCTGTTGAAACGTCCCAAAATCAAAAGTAGTCTTAGAAGTTGTGAAAGAGAAGCGGCAAGGGCGGCTACGTATGTCAGAGCTGCGGCACTCAAAACAGCCTTAGCAGCCTTAATTTCTTCCGAATCGAGAATTCCAGTCCTCTCTATAGATGCTATCGCCCTTGATGAAGCGTTATACTCAGTCGGTAAAGTTATTAACTGGAACAGAGCTGTAAATGAAAAGAGTCCTATTCCTATATAAGCGACTATTACAAAGGTCTGAGAAATCATCGTAAGAAATATTCCGAGTATGAAAATCCAGATTCCGAGATTTGAGCCAATGTTGGTTATCGGTATAATAGCCTGGCGCAGTTTAACAGGAGCATAATTTTCCGCATACTGAATTGCATGTCCTGCTTCGTGACAAGCGACCCCTATCGCAGCCGCTGATGTTGAATTATAGACTGAATCAGACAAACGGATAACATTGGCTCTCGGGTCGTAATGATCAGTGAGATTGCCGGGGACGTGTTCAATAGATACCGAATAAAGTCCTTTGTTATCAAGAACAGCCCGGCAAGCCATTGCCGCAGTATAACCCTTTTTTGAGAAAATTTTACTGTTTTTGTTAAATGTGGTATTTACCCTGACGCTTGCCCAGACAGAAAAAATCAGCGCCGGTAACACTATCAAATATGTCCAGTCGAAAAAAAACATATTTTATCCTTTCTTGAATGATTGATTTTTTTAAGTTATTTAATACACCACTGAGTTTATTATACTTTCCATCTGTGTAAATTTATTTGTTTTTAGGGAAAAAAATTGTAAATTAAGTTTCCTGTTTATGGAAAATATCATAACAATTCTAATACTTTTTCGGATTTACGGGGTTATTAAACCAACATAGATTTTTTAATAGCGCCCACAAATCAAACAAAATATATTAGTCAGTCTTCCGTGATTATCAAATCAAAAGGTAAAAATATTTAAACAGTGTATTGATTTTTCAGCTGAACAATGCTATAATCAGGAAAAAGGAGGTAGTTATGAGAACCTTAGAACACTATTTCGATCTTTGTGTGGTCGGCGGCGGAATGGCAGGAATGTGTACAGCTATTTCGGCGGCAAGACACGGTATTAAAACAGCTCTTGTCCAGGATCGTCCTGTACTTGGCGGAAACGCTTCCAGCGAAATCCGGATGCACATATGCGGTGCGCACGGCAAAAACCGCAGAGAAACCGGAATAATCGAAGAAATATTACTCGAAAATTACCACAGAAATACCGGGCTTAACTATTACATATGGGACAGCGTACTCTACGAAAAAGCATATTTTCAGGAAAATCTGACGTTGTTTCTCAACTGTACGGTAAACAAATGTGAGATGGATGGCAACAAAATAAAATCTGTAACGGGATGGTCACTCACAAGTGAAACATTTCACGTTATAAAAGCTGCCTTTTTTGCCGACTGTTCCGGTGATTCTGTACTTGCTCCTCTCACAGGAGCCTCATACATGCTCGGACGCGAAGCAAAGTCTGATTATGGCGAAAGTATTCCTCCGGATGTATCCGACAAAAAAACCATGGGTATGAGTTGCCTCTTCCAGATAAGGGAAACAACTCACAAAACCGAATTCATACCGCCCGACTGGGCTTACGTATATGAAAATGATGCTCCCTTTGCTCACAAAGGGCATGAACAAAACTCAAACTGGTGGTGGATTGAGCTTGGCGGAGAACAGGACAGCATACACGATACGGAAGAAATAAAACATGAACTGCTGAAAATAGCCTTCGGAGTCTGGGATCACCTCAAAAACAGAGGCGATCACGGCTTTGATAACTGGGAGCTTGACTGGATCGGCTTTTTGCCCGGTAAAAGAGAAAGCCGTCGCTATAAAGGCAAATACGTCGTAACTCAAAACGACGTTGAGTCCGAGGGAAGATTTGACGATCTCATTGCATACGGTGGCTGGACAATGGACGATCACTTCCCTGCCGGATTTTATCATACCTCTTCACATCCGACAATTTATCATCCGGCTCCGTCTCCCTGGGGACTTCCCTATCGTTCGCTTATTTCCGAAAACATCGAAAACCTTTGTTTTGCAGGAAGAAATATCAGCGTAACGCACGCCGCACTTTCGTCTTCCAGAGTTATGGCAACATGTGCACTTCTTGGTCAGGCTCTCGGAACAGCGGTATCTATGGCTGTAAAAACGGGGTGTGCACTTGACAAAATAAATGTAAAAGAACTTCAGGAAAAGCTGATGTTTGACGACTGCTGGCTTCCTTTCAGAAAAAGAGAGCTTAATTTACTTACTTCGCAGGCAAAAGTTTCTCATCCGGTTCTGGTAAACGGTTATGACAGACCGGACGAAAACGGTTCGAATCAAGCTGTGCTTCAGAAGGGCGAAAAAGCCGTCTTTGAATTTGATTCTTACAAAGACATCAGCGGCGTTAGACTTGTGTTTGACTCGGACCTCAACCGTCCGGAAAAAAATATGCCGTATAACTTCCCGCTTGAAATTAAAGGATATAAAACTCCGAAAACCCTTGTAAAGAGCTATAAGCTGATATTTAATACGCCTGACGGTGAAGTGGAAATTACCGAAAACAACAACTATCAGCGTCTCAATTTCAAATATATCAGCGTAAAAGCGAACAAAGTTACTTTTATACCGCTTGAAACCAACGGCGACGAAGTATGCAAGGTTTTCGCAATGGATATTTTCTGATAACTAAAAGCGTAGCTTAGTTATTCTCAAAGTGATTCAGAGTGCATTTTTTGCAAGTAATGTTTTGCATATTTAAATAATAAGAATCACCTTAATCTGAATTGAAATAAGCAGTATCGAACTTTTTCAACGTTAAACATTTTCAATTTGAGTATCCGGCAGCAATAATATTTCACTACGACTTCATTAATTACAACAAATTACTGTTTTTTCAAGTTTTACTGAATTATACAGCACACTTTTTAGCTTAATATCGCAACAACAAAACACCGGCGTTACCGAATTGTAACTGCCGGTGTTTTTAATTTTTAAGTTTACATTATAGAATCTTTCAGTTTTTCTGTCATTTTCTTATGGAGAGCCTTGACGAAATCATTTGCCTTTCTTGCCTTTTCTTTGCTTGTACTCCGGTCAGTTATAAATTTCAGAACTGTTTCCGAAAATACATTTTCATCAACACCCATATCACTGTCAAAAAGCCATTCATCAAGTCCAATGTCACTCCACATAAGCCCTTTGCTTGTCTGCTGTTTCCATCTTACAACAACAGCCGGAATATTGTTGCCTATGCACATGATCGGAGAATGCATTTCATTTCCGAAAAGTCCGAGTGATTTTACGTAGACACTTAACGCTTCGTCAGGGAGCCAGAAGCTTTCACGCAGTACAACGTTATTTTTTATATTTTGCGGAAGTTTTTCATACAGTTCTTCCCTGCCGACTTTAATCTGCGTCATATCCTCAGGGCAGATAAGAACCTTTTTACCGGTCTTACTGACTATGTCTGTTATCGCCCGTATCAGATAAGCATGATCGTGAGCTGCATACTTCTTGTTTTCCAAATCGTTTTTTTCGTTGTATTGTGACCTGCCGAGTTCCCAATACGGTGTATTCCTGAGCCTTGGTATACAACAAACAAATTCTTTTTCTTTAAGCCCGCTTTGTTCCAGAAAACGCTGTGCTTTTTCTTCGTTTCGCAGATCGGTGGCGAATGCGGCATCAGGTCCGAATGCAAATTCTTTGTAGTCCGGACAGTCAAGTTTTGCTCTCCTCAGTGAATCAGAATCTCTGAAATAAACAAAACGGCATTTTTCCATAAGTTCGATTTCCGACATATCCGATCGGTATGTTATTCCGAAAACTCCGCAACCTTTGTCTGAAATTTCGGTAAACATCTTCATTTCACGCGATCCGACAAGGAAAGGGCCTGAGCCGTGCAAAAAGAAATCGGCTCGCTTAACCGCACTCATAACCCTGCTGT
The DNA here is from genome assembly GCA_944391815.1 of uncultured Clostridia bacterium. Lineage (GTDB taxonomy): Bacteria > Bacillota > Clostridia > Oscillospirales > CAG-272 > SIG673. The sequence continues at coordinate 54,291 of CALXUV010000075.1, forward strand.
CACTTAGGTCACCTTTTACAAATTCGATATCCGGAAACCGCTTTTTTTCCATTTCCATTACGTCAGGAGTTATATCAGCAGATGCCCATACTGTAACCTTAGCTTCAGGAATATATTTTTCGATAAGCGCAAGAAGCGCAGGAGTATGAGATATATCACCGATATTTACAGTTTGCCATGACGATCTGAGCAGTATTTCCATCCTTTTTACCCCATTGATTGAATTTCTGTTCGCACGATATCTGAGCATGTCGCTATTTAAGTAAACCGTTAAACAAGCAAATCCGATATTTTCAAAACATATTAAATGTTCCCTGAGCTGCATTTCCGTCAGAACAAGCTTAGCATATGGTCTCTACATTTTTCAAAAACATTTTAAAATAAATTGCCTACGGTGGGAAGGATAAAGTATTGCAAAAATACAGAATTGTTCAGTTACATTCTTGAAACTTTATTTCTTGATTTATGGATGACCGTGTTAACCAGTGAAAAAATTTACTTTAAAAAGGACGTAAATAGCATTGAAAATGAGGTAACAAAGCAAAAAAGTATTTAAATTATTTGCCGAAAGCTTCGTTCCAGTCCTTCATAAATCTTTCTATTCCGGAATCGGTAAGCGGATGTTTGATCATCTGCATTATTATCTTGTACGGAACAGTTGCTATGTCAGCTCCGCAACGTGCGGAATTCACAACATCCTCCGGGCTTCTTATACTCGCCGCTATTATTTCGGTCGTTATTCCGTGCAAACTGAATATTTCAGATATTGTTGATATAAGCGCATCTCCGTCGGATGAAATATCATTGAGTCTGCCCACAAACGGACTGACGTATGTCGCGCCGGCACGTGCAGCAAGCAGAGCTTGTGAAGCACTGAAAACAAGCGTTACGTTGGTTTTTATATTCTTTGAGGAAAGTACCTTGACTGCCTTGAGTCCCTCAGCTGTTATCGGGATTTTTATTACAATGTTTTCGCTGAGCGAAGAAAGTTTTTCGGCTTCCGCCACCATTCCGGCGGCATCATTGGCAACAACCTCAGCACTCACGGGACCGCTGACGATTCCGGTAATCTCTTTGATTACTTCTATAAAATCCTTGCCTTCCTTTGCAATAAGAGAAGGATTGGTTGTTACGCCCTGTATTACTCCAAGGTCGTTTGCTGTTCTGATCTCTTCAACATTTGCGGTGTCAATAAAAAGTTTCATTTTTGCGCCTCTTTCAAAAATATATTTAATTTTTAATTCCGGCGCGGACTTGTCAGATACTTACAGTTTCAAAAGTATGTCCCGTTGCCGGAATGATTTTTGATATCAGGTCTTCGGTTCTGAATTTAAGACTCGAAGTATTTACGCAGGGATGAGCTCCGATATACTCGCTATTCAGAATATCACTGTCAAGAAGCAGTCTGACTTTTCCCTCCGTATCGTTAATAAGCCCGAGAACGCTTACGGAGCCCGGCGTGACGCCGAGATATTTTTTCATGTTTTCCGCACTTCCGAATGAAAGTCTGGAAACATCAAGCTGCTTTGAAAGTACGCTTGTCATAAATTTTTTTATGGAGTCAATCATCAGAAGATAAAATTCAGTCTGCTGTCTGTTGCAGAGGAAAAGATTTTTGCAGATCTGAGCCTCAAGCAGTTTGTCAGCCTCCTCACAATCACTCATCGTCATTGCCGGATCGTGATCTATTCTCAGATAACTTACCCCAAGCGAGTCGAGAAAATCGTACGTTTTAATCTCGTTTTCTGTTCTTCCGGAAATATCCTCCGGACGTCCCTGCAAAATACTGATTTTGTTATTCACTTTCTTTACCTGCATTCCATAAAAATTATATATCAGTAAATTGTCTCATTCAAGCAATTATTTGATAAATTCAAGCCATTTTTTTGTTTTTTAATATCCGTCTTGAGAGCCGGAAAGTTTTTTACCGAGCATATTTCAAGGTAGGAGCTGCTGCGGTATACTACTGTACTTTTTAAGTTCGGATCATCTTCTGACAGTCCTGAGGTTTCAAAACCGTCAGCTGTTTTTAATGACTCACTTACGTTTATACATCTGCCGTCACTGCCGAATTCGTATACCTTTCCGTCTACCGTCAGAACACACGACTCAAGCATACGGTAACTGGAATTGAAATAGTACAGATCTTCGCCTATCGTCACAAACCCTGTTCTTATCTGTCCGTCCGCGTCAACGTAAATGACACGTCCGGTAACGGTGGGCGACGGCATCATTCCGGCAATTTGCGAAAGGTCTGTTTTGGTGGCTCTGCCGTAAATATCAAACTCACACAAAACTCCGTCTATTACTGCAACGGTGTTGCGAAGAATCCTGTACATTGAATTTGCGTAAACCTCAAAAGTACCTACACCCGGAACAGTTCTCGTTACCCATTCCGACTTTGCAAGCGTTCCGTCCGGTTTTACGCAGACCAACCGGTCAAGCACTTCTGCAAACATTCCCACATTTTCAGCGAGTACAAGTTGATTTTCTGCTTCACCGTCAGCTCCAAACGAATACAGCACTCCGTCAATTACCTGAACGGTGTTTCTGAGCACTCTGTATTCGCTGTTGGCGTAATATCTGCTTTCGCCGTATTCGATCCAACCGATTAATGGCATACCGTCTTTTATGAAAACTGTTCTTCCGCTTCCGAGTGCATCTGTAAATCCGTCCGGCATTCCGGTAAGAACAATTTTACCGATAAGCTTTCCGTTTTCATCAAATTCAGCAAGCTCGCTGCCGATAACGATTGCAACATTTTCGGTCCTTCTTCCGACAGAATTATAATACTCGTCTTCTATCCAGACATTTCTGGCAACTATACCGCCATATACCCTCATCATCTTGTTTCCTGTATTATAATAACCGTCGCTGTCAATTACAGTACAGCTTCCGTCAGTTCTGATAAGATAAAGTTTTCCTCCGACTGATTCTATCGTATCTGTCATCAGACGTCCGACTGAATTAAAATAATAAAGAGTACCGTTTATCTCTCTGAAATCGGATTTTACTATCGAGTTTCCTTCGACAAAGATGATTTTACCGTTTACCTCGGCAAAACCGTTTTCATCAACCTCCACCTCCGATGGAGTTCCCTCGCCGTCAAAAAAGTAAAGTCTGCCGTCAATTACCTCCTCGGTATTCTCTGCTCTTCTTCCGTAGCTGTTGAAATAATACCATTTGCCATCGATTTCAGTTTTACCCTGCGCATATTTTCCGTTTTTTACGAACATTGTCCTGCCGGCAATATCTATCCAGCAGCCGTTTTCATTGTCTGTAACGGTAACTTTCTCAGTCATTTTACCGTCAGCACCGAAATAGCAGACAGAAAGTTCACCGTCGATTGTTACAACCTCGGCTTTTGAAGTGATAAGTGTCCCGCTCTCGGCAGTAAAACAGTATATTCCGTCTTGCGTTTCTGTAACTCCGAGCGATTTTTTACCATCTGTGTAATAGTTCCATGTCGCTCCGTTTCTCATCCAACCGTTTATAATCAGTCCGCTAACGGAAAAATCTGCAGTTTTTCCGTCACTGTATGTATAATTGCCGGTAACCATGTTTCCGTCGACGCCGAAAAATCTGGTTCCGTCCTCAAAAACCACTGCACTGTCTTTTACATAACTTCCTCCGCTCATGTAGCGGTAATCAGAGTAACCGCAAGTACTGCATTTCAGTCTTATCCAGTTTTCAGCACTTATCGATTCCACCGGAGAAAAACCGCTTTCCGGTACTTTTATATGATTTCCCGTTGCGGGTATTATTACATTATCTTTTTGCAGTCCGCATGAACTGCAACTGAATGTACCGAGTCCGTCAGAAATACAAGTTGCGGCTTTTTCCACCGAAACAAGCGTATCAAATTGATGTTTTTCATATGTGGTAATACTGACGACGGGCATCATACTTATTACTTCAAAAACGGTTACGGTTTTCCCGTCATCGGACACACTGTAGCTTCTGTCCCCGCAACCGACACTCTCCGCCGCCTTGCAACCTTCAAGAACAACGGTAAGATTCTCTCCGACAGTAACCTGTTTTGTCGATGGCTGGCCGTCAATTTTCAAAATCACAGTCACTTTATCCGAAGCAAGCGGAAGAATTTCAAAAAATTCTTCTCCTGTACCGACCTGACCTGTATCACCTGAAATTATTTGTTCAGTGAATAAAAATTCGTTCCGGACGTAGCCGCCACCATCAGCGCCGCAGAAAAAATGCGTAAGAGTTACCGACAAAACAAGCGCTGAAATAACGAAAAAAACTACTTTTAACTTTCTCATAACATCTCCGTACATCTGCGTACAAAATTTTTGAAGCAAACTGCAAAAGCTAAGATAAACCGACATATTTCGACATATAAAAATTCAGCTTCTGACTTTGTAAAACCAATTGACTTTCAAGTCGGATAATCAAATATTTCTAAAACTCTGACTTTCCGTGTGCAGGCAATTTGACATTTTTGCCGTCAACTTCAAAGTAAAGAGTAAAATCAGACAGATTCTCCATACAATTTTCATTTATCACGCACTTATCCATCGCATCCTGATAAGCGAATATGTCTTTTACTGATGCGTAATAATACTTGTCCGGCTTACCGCCGAATTTTTCCGCAAAAAGTTCAAGGTCTTTCCACGTGCCGTTTCTTTCGAAATCAATGGAATGTACTCCGAACGAAAACATCTGGAGCTCGCCTTTGTTTTCGGCTTTTTCGTACATATCCGCAATTCTGAGAAGCGAACGGTCGCTGGCGTTATAGCTCCAGTTCATCCTGTCCTTCGGCACACCAAAATTGTCTCTGTCAGCCCTGTCTCCGGTCGTTCTTATACCGTAATAACCTGCCTTTTTAAGAGATTCAAAAACAAACGAATTGTTTTGTCTGCAATACGGCCAGACGAAACCGGTTACGCTTCCTTCTCCGAAAATATCTTCGAGTTCTTTTTTCGATTCAGAAGCAAATCTTACATACGATTCGCTGTCGGCGACCATCCTCCACCCCTGAGGAGCCTTAAAATGGTAAAGTCCGGCTGTACCGCTTTCATAAATATATCTGCCGTCAGAAGTTTCAGGACTGAATTTTTCAGCAGATTTTTCGTAAGTTTTGCTGTCATCAAAAGCAAACGGATGGTACTTGCAGTGGTTTGCAATCTCAAAACCGCTGTAAAACTTCCGGTATTCTTCAGGACTCATTGCACTTACATTATGCGAGCAAAGATTAAAAGTTCCCTTTATTCCCTTCGGTCTGACTATATCAATGAATTTCTTATCGTAAACAGTATTTCCGTCGTCGATTGTGAATGTTACTGATTTTCCGGTAAACCCGGGAAATAATTTCTTTACTGTGTGTTTCATAGTCAATTCTCCTTGGCTGCAAGATAATTTTCGCGCATCTTTTCGATTTTACCGGCATAATATTTTGCCGTCTGACCCATAAAGTTCAGAGCAGTTATTTTAAAATCATCCGGATAACCGCACAGGAAACTGTCTGCTTCAAGAGTAAAATCTCCTTTGTAATCAATTTCAGCCAATGCAAGACAGACTTTTTCGAAATTTATCTTTCTTGTACCGGGAAGCGTATGGCAGTCTTCCAGATAGTCAACATCATGAACGTGAAGTGCTCCGAGACGTTTATTACCGAGTATGCGGATGGCGTCCTCCGGTTCCCGTCCGCAAAGTGCCACATGTCCTATATCAAGACATACGGTAAACGCTTCGCTGTCTCCGAGAGTATCGTAGTAAAGCGCCAGTTCTTCCGGATCTGCGCAAACGTCATCACAGATTCTTCCGGTTACCGGATGAGTCTGCCACATGTTTTCTATTGCAATCTTAACACCGCTGTCCTTTGCGTATTTTGCAAGTTTTCCGTAAAACTCCATATTTATTTCGAAAAGATACTTTTCATTTCCGTAATAACGACCTTTTTGAAGCGGATGGACTACAACATTTCTGACCCCGAAAAGTCCGCAAGCTTCAAGTACTCTCGGCAACACCTTAAATGTTTCGGTAGAATAATATGTATACCCGCCTCCAAACGGAGCATGAGCCTGATTAAAGACTCCTCCTCTGTCGTTTACCCTTTTTCTTATTTCTGATATTCTTTTTTTATAATCGCTTTTGAAAATGTAGTCGTATCCGGAAAAAAACGAAACGTCTATTGCCGGAAATCCTGCGTCAAGAATCAGATCATTTCCTTTTTCAATACCGAACACATTTGCCATCGTATCATTTGGCATAGAAAACAACATAGCGCCACTCTCCTTTTTTGCCGTCATCAGAATTCACGGCAGATTATTTTTCAGTTGAAGAATTTATATTTACTGTTCAGTTACAAGTTTACTTTCAGAATACTTTTTGAAAATGCTCTTACATTTCAACACGATATCTGAGTACACAATTACATTTTTTAAGAAAATGACAATTAAGACTACCCTTTCAGTCCTTTTGACTGCCGTTCCATATTTTCAATTACAACGTCATAGATTTCTCCAAGCCCCGAGCAATATTCAAGTACTTTCCACGGTTCATTTGTGTGAAAATGAATTTTTATAAGTTCATCGTCGCCTACCACCAGCAAACAGTCGCCTTTGAAATTTTCCGTAAAATAATCTCTTATCAGGTCTTCATCGAGGTCTTTTCCTTCGATAAGCAGTTGAGTGTCAAAAAGGTAATTCAGCATTGCTTTGATCCTCCATATAATTTTTTCAAATATTTCTTATCCCGGGTTTTACAAAAAAGCCGGATTCAAAACTTTGATTTTAAAATAAATTCTGCTGTTTTGCGCAGTAAAGAAGCAGGAAGATTCATTCAAAATCGGCTAAATGTATTCATATATTTCAGTTACTTTGCTTTTGAGGTTGACTCCCTCACAAAAAGTTCAGGAATTACCGAATATTTAACTGCGCCGTGCCCGGAGTTATCTGTAGCCTCAAGACAAGCAAGCATAATGCGATGAGCAAAATTTTCTGAATCCACGCCTACGCTTGTAAGCGACGGTGTCGAGTAACTGCACTGCTCCGTGTTATCAAATCCTATCACGGATATATCGTCCGGCACTTTAAAGCCAAGTGACATAAAAGCTTTCATCGCACCGAAAGCTATCATATCGTTTGCGGCAACGAGTGCAGTAAATTCACAGTTATCTCTGCAAAGCTCGATTGAGCATTGGTAACCGCTATCAAACGTTCCTTTACATTCACGCATAAGACTATCATTTACAGGTAAACTCTCCCCGAACATTGAACTGACAAAACCACGGTACCGTTCACTGTCATTGTAGTGAGAGGATTTTCCGTTTATAAATGCTATATTTTTATGTCCGAGACTTTTCAGGTAACGTACGGCATTACTTATTCCGGATATATTGTCGATAACAACCGAAATACTCTCAGAGTCAGTATCTGATACCAGTACATATTTAAGCCTTAGTTTTTTTGCATATTCAATTATCTGTTTACCGACACATCCGAAAAAAACAGTTATTTCCGAGCTTTTTGCGATACTTTCAAGAGTTACCGTATCATCAGTCCGGATATTTGTATAAAGTAAATTAAATCCGTGTTTACGGCATTCTTTTTCAAAGTTATAAAATACTTCCGAAATGTACGGCGACGTAATTTTGTCAATGCCTTTCGGTAAAACAAATGCAATGTTTTTGCCCTCGGTTACTGTATCAATCATTTTACTTTGCTGTGCCACTCTTGAGCCGGAACCCGGAACTTTTTCGACAATACCCTCATTTACAAGCAAATCCAGTGCATGTCTTACCGTTACTCTTTCTACACTGTATTCTTCACACATGCTGCGCTCAGAAGGCAAAAAACAGCCTTGCGGATATATTTTTTCAGAAATCTTATTTTTTATATCAGAATATATTATCTGATACTTGGGTTGTCTGCGCTTATCCATATTTATCTCCGGCGATTTAATTGATTAACCATATATAACTGAGTCAAATGATAATAACTGAATGAGTAACACAATACATTCTGTTTTATTATACCATATTTTCAACATAAAAGCAACGGTTTGAGTTGCTTTTTTCATCAAAAATTATTATCTGATTTATCTTTTGTACACCGTTGACAAATATAAACCCCTGTGGTATAATACAGGTATGATACCACAAAGGAGAAAAAATATGAAATTCAGTGTTTTTACCGCAGTCACACCGGAATACGGAATCGACGAGGCTGTAAAAATTGTCAAGGAAACAGGTTATGATGGAATTGAATGGCGTGTATCTGCTCCGGCACCGGAAGTCAAACCCGATAACTATTCTTATGAAACACGTTACTGGTGCTACAACCGTGCAAATATGAAATGGACGGTAATAAGAACCGGGCATGTGTACGGTCCCGGCTCCAGGCTCGGTAGCTTACCCAAACATGGCAGAGACGAAAATCTTATAGAGAAAATAAAATCAGGACAACCTCTTGAGCTTGTCGGAGGCGGTCATTTTCTGCAGCATCACAATTTCGCTCCTGACCTTGCTGAACTTATGCTAAGCTGTATAGGTAACCCAAATACTTACGGACAAATTTTTATTTCCGGCGGTCCGAGAGCTGTCGAGGCAAGAACATATTATAAAATTATCGCTGACATTCTCGGAGCGGATCTCAAGATAAAAGAAATTCCGGTTGACAGTTACAAAAACGAACATCCGGAAGATCTTTCTTTTCTCTGTAACAGGATATATGATCTTACTTAGCTGAAAAAAGCAGGCGTGAAAATGCCGTCAACCACACTTGAGGAAGGACTGAAATTACATGTCGAAAGTATTCTTAAACAAAAGTGAAAAAGATGATATAAACGAAATATTTGCCGACTTGACAAAAAAACATCCCTTTAATGATCATCCGAGAATAATAACCGACAGCTACGGATTTGAACGTATCAGAAGTTTGCGTCAAAAAGGAACGTCAACTATCAAAGGGATGATAAACAATTTTATTTCTGAGGCGGACAACGTTTCGCTTTTACCGCTTACCCTAAAATCCGATAGGTTTTATGAAGGCATGCTCTTCTCCGCAAGAGAAGTTATGCGTCGGATGATAATACTTTGCGGAGCATACAGGCTGACTCTCGACAAAAAATATGCAGATAAGGCATGGAAAGAAGCACAGAACGTACTGGATAATTACGGAGATTGGTGTAAATCAGGTAAGCTTCTGGATCAGAATGAAATGACCACGGCATTTGCAATCGCATTTGACTGGCTATATGATTACCTGTCCGAAAATCAAAAAATGCTTATGTGCGCCGCAATTTATAAAACTATTTCCTATGCGGAAAAAGTTTATTCAGATGCAAACGGAAGATGGAATACAAAAGCGGCAAACGTTGTAGTGATCTGTAACAGCGGCGTAATGCTTGGAGCGCTGGCTGTTGCAGATGAAGCTTTATGGACACATGAAGAAAAAAATACGATTATTTACTGTGCGCGGGAGTCATTTCACAGTATGCTCGGATATGTAAACTGCTACGCTCCCGACGGTGTGTGGAGAGAAGGGCTCAGGTACTGGCAGGCAGCAACCAAATCTTTTGTAAAATTTGTGACTTCAGTCATTTCCGCCTGCGGAAAAGATTACGGACTTCTTACACTCGAAGGATTTGATAAAACAGGCTTTTTTGCTGCTTTTATGTCAGGTCCGGCAGGAAGTTTCTGCTTCGGTGACACTGACAGAAAAGAAACTCTTATGAATTCCAACCTTTCACTTCTCGTTATCTTTTCAGTGATGACATAGGTAAAATCAGAATAACCGGAATAAAATCAGCGGATCCGCTTCATGCTCCGCCGGATCTGATTGACATACTGTTTTACAAACCGGAATTTGAAAAAACTGACATCAGCCTCCCGACCGACAAATACTACGAAAAAGCCGGCATAGCATCCATGCGCAGAAGTTGGGCAGACAAAAACAGTGCTTTTATAGGATACTCCTATTTCATCTGGCAAATGCTTACCTGCGCTGAAATTATACCGGCGCCCGACTGCAAAAGCGTAATTTTATCTAAAAACAGTAAAAAAATAACTGTGAAAATTATTTCGGAAAACCATGATTTTCATTTTACGGCAGAAGAATGTATAGGAGGAACACAGTTCAGGACTTTGCGCATTTTTGAGCCGGTCGTTGTGTCCGTTGAACTCAAAATTGTCTTTTTCCCGTGCAAATAATTTCGGTACTTTTTCACCCGTAAAAGATGTTGAATTTTAAGTTTACGAAAATGTTTTCTTCTTTGTGATTTTATTATATCCCTTTTTCAAGAGTAAGCAAAAATATTTTTTTGTTAATACCTGCAGAATATCCCGTGATTTTTTTACCTGCTCCCACGACTCTGTGGCAAGGCAGTAAAATAAGAACGGGATTTTTTCCGACCGCTCTTCCAACAGCCCTGGCAGATGTCTTTTTTCCTGTCTCAGAAAACAGTCTGGCGGCTATTTCACCATAGGTTACGGTTTTTCCGTAAGGAATTCCGGAAACTTTTTTCCAAACCGCTTTCTGAAAATCAGTGCCGCTTGGACTTAACTCAGGCGTCTCACCCGGATCAATTCCGGAAAAATATCTGTCAAGCCAGCTGATGGTTAACGATAAAATTTCCGGTGTTTTTTTGCTTTTAGTTTCGGATTCTTTGTTTGCCGGCTCATCACAGAATTTGAGTGACGTTATTCTCTTCCCGTCACTTTCGATAATTATATCGCCTGCCGGCGACTTGTATAAACAGCTGAAATTCATAATTTTTTTACACCTCAATGTAATTTTTCTCTACTGAGTTACAGTTTTGTAAATAATAAGAATTTCTTCTCTGAAATTTCCTCACATTTTAATATCAGCTATTCAAACTGATACAGTTGCATTGGTCTCGTTATCTTAATCCTACCCATAACAACTTTTCAAAAATGATATTATGAAATAGTATTCACAAAGTAATAAAACTCAATAAAAACCGGTCTGATAAGTTAAGACCGGTTTTTACATATTAACAAGATTCAGATGATCCGCAGCATATTTTACTCTTCGTAACCGTTTGGATTATTTTTCTGCCATCTCCAGCTGTCACCGACCATATCCTCAAGGTTATACTCGGCTTTCCATCCGAGCTTTTCAGCTGCTTTGGACGGATCTGCGTAACACTCTGCTATATCGCCGGGACGTCTGTCGGTTACCTTATAAGGTATTCTGACCTTGTTGACATTTTCAAAAGCCTTAACCATATCAAGAACACTGTAACCTATTCCGGTTCCGAGATTAAACACCTCTGTACCCTTGTTTTTCACAACATAATCAACTGCACAGACATGACCTTTGGCAAGGTCAACAACATGAATGTAATCGCGTACGCCCGTGCCGTCATGAGTAGGATAATCATTTCCGAAAACAGACAGCTGACTGAGCTTTCCGACTGCCACCTGTGAAATATACGGCATCAGATTGTTGGGTATTCCGCTCGGAGACTCGCCTATAAGTCCGCTCTTGTGTGCCCCCACGGGATTGAAATATCTGAGCAGTACCACGGAAAGGTCTTTATTCGCTTTTGCCGAATCGGTAAGTATCACTTCGTTCATATACTTTGTCCAGCCATACGGATTTGTACATCTTCCTACGACGGCGCTTTCGGTTATCGGAACGCAGTCAGGGGCGCCGTAAACGGTTGCGCTGGAGCTGAAAATTATGTTGTTTACACCGTGATTTCTCATCACTTTAAGGAGTGTCAGTGTTGAAGTCAGGTTGTTATCGTAGTATTCGATCGGTTTTGAAACTGACTCACCCACGGCTTTTAATCCGGCAAAATGTATCACAGCGTCAATTTCGTTTTCGCTGAATATTTTCTCCATACCTTCATAGTCGCAGCAATCGGTTTTGTAGAACTTCGGTTTAACTCCGCTTATCTTTTCCAACCTTTCAAGCACCTTTTCACTGCTGTTGACGAGATTGTCACAGATTATCGGTTCATAACCTTTGGAAATAAGCTCAATTGCGGTATGTGAGCCTATGTAGCCGGCTCCGCCTGTAAGTAAAATTTTCATCTTTTAATCCTTCCTTTATCTTGAATGTTTTGATTATACTTTTCTGTTCAATGGACTTTTGACGTAAACATTCCGGGCAAATACGCATATTTTTTGCCGTTTTTATCACGAAATCCGATTATTTTTGCTGCTTTATCATAATATTCGCCGTCTTTTTCAAAGTATACCTCCTCAACTCCGTGCAGGTCAAGAAAATTGAGCACGCTCCTTCCGAGAAGCATTGTCTTTTCGGTGTCGCTTTCATCGACGGTTCTTAAATCACTGATATAACCGATATTTTCCTTTATATAAAACTGTGCTGCGCCGCATACTTTTTCATCCTCATATACTGCGTATGCAAACTGCGATTTATCATAACTCAGACCGCTTATCAGACAAACCCTTTCCTGTTCGGCAGGTTTGCTCATGGGTACCACTTTAAGCATTTTTACCTATCTCCGCTGATTTTACAGATATTTTTCAGATATTCAATCTGTGAAGCACTCATTTTTCTGATCTCTCCCGGCTTTAAATTTCCGAGTTTCAGATTGCCTATCGCTATTCTCTGAAGCCTGATGATTTCAAGCCCGGTCTGCTCGCACATTTTTCTTATCTGCCTGTTTCTTCCTTCATAAAGCTCAAGGCTGAGCACCGTTTTATCGTCTTTCATTGTCACTACTTCGTTTTTCACTGGTCGGATTCTGTAACCGTCTATCTCCATCGCGCTTCCGAGCTTTTTTCTTTGTTCTTCTGTGACGATGCCTTTTACGGTAACGTTATAATATTTTGCTATCTCGTGTCTCGGATGCGTCAGCCTTTCGGTGAGTTCCCCGTCATTTGTCAGTATCAGAAGACCTTCACTGTCACAGTCGAGTCTGCCGACCGGATAAACTCTCGGCATACCGTCACTAAGGAGGTCACGAATGCATCTTCTTCCTTTTTCATCGCTCATTGTCGTGACGTAACCCCTCGGTTTATTGAGGAGAAGATACTCATGACGTTTAGTTATCAGACCTGTTTTTTTACCGCAATAAAGTATTTCATCAGACTCCGGATCTACTTTCATTCCGGTAACTGCCGGCTGTCCGTTAACGGTTACAAGCCCCTGCAGTACTGCCTCTTCAGCTTTTCTTCGTGACATAAGACCTGCATCAGCAAGATATTTATGTATTCGTACTTTTTCCATATTTTTTCGTCTGCCTGTTCGGCTTTTCTATCAGTAATTATTGATTTGATTTATTTAGTTGTATTTTAATATTTCACGAAATATCTAACAAGTTTTTTGTGTAATGCTGTCTTACTTGAAATTATACGACTTAGTTTATGTGATAATAGTATTTAAATTAAATACTGCCAACGTTTATATTTGAAATTATATTTTACTTGAAAGTTATCAATTTTGTTTAAATTAAGTTACGGTATTTCACTGAAAAAACAAATGAGTTTATATACAAAATTATAAAACCTCAGAGTTTACGGAAACTGCGTTTTTAACTTCAATAATTTTCAGGAAAAAAGTTTTTCAAAAAAACCTTTCTTCTCCTCTTCGCGGTATTCCGTGACAGTTTCTGATGCAACTAACCTTATTTCGCCGATTTTAATTCCGTTACAGTAAAACTCTGCCTTTCCGACTGTCTGACCGGAAATTACGGGAGCGTAAACCATATGTGGTACAGTCAGTCTGCATTCTACGTTTTCACTTTCGGAAACTGTAAAACTTACAATTTCTTCAGACCTCAGCGTTACGGACTGACTAACGCCTATGGCAACCGGCACGTCGCACGTAAGTTCGGTCTCTCCGAAGCTGACTGCTTTTACAGCATCAAATCCGGCTCTGAAAAGTTCAGTATGATCATTCCAGTCATTCGGTGCATTAAGTGTTACACAAATAAGTACTTCACCGTCTTTTTCTGCGGCTGTCACAAGCGTTCTTCCGCTTGCTTTCGTAAAACCGGTCTTCCCGCCTATCATTTCCGGCATTGTATTAAGAAGGCGGTTATGATTGGTCAGCACTCGTGTTAATGTGCCGTCATCCTTTGTAAAAACCGCTTTTTTGGTAGAAATAATTTTTCTGAAAACGTCATTCTTGATCGCATAAGCCATAAGCTTTGCGTAATCATTTGCTGTTGTGAAATGTTCGCTTTCGGAAAGTCCGTGAGGGTTACAGAAATTTGTTGAATTCATAGAGATACGCTTTGCAGTCAGATTCATTTCACGGACGAATTCTTCCTCGCTGCCGCAGGTAGCTATAGCCAGCGCGGTTGCAGCATCATTGGCACTTTCCAGCATTACGCTGTACAGGAGCATTTCAATACTGACTTCTTCTCCGTTCTGTAAATAAACAGAGCTTCCTTCGACTCCAACGGCTTTCGGATCAACTTTGACAGTCCTTGAAAGGTCAGTGTTCTTTTCCAATGCAACCACAGCAGTCATCACTTTGGTTATACTCGCCATGGGGAGCGGAACATCCGACTGTTTTTCGTAAAGAACCGTGCCGTCCGCCGTACAGAGCACGGCACTTTGGGCAGAAACCGAAACGTTTACACAAAGATCACGGTTTTTCCCGAATCCCGAATAATCGTTTATCCATTTTTCTTCCTGTTTTATGATTGGCGGATCATCCGGCTCCTCATCCTGCTGACCGAATACCGGGCCGAGGTTTTCCGCAATGAAAGCTGTCAGCACCGTAAAAACGGCTATCATAATCAGTACTTTTATATATTTCAATTTATCCCGCCTCCGTTTTACTTTAAACTTGATTATTGTAAAACATATGGCAGACTATCAGCTTTTATTCCTCAGTATCTTCTGTAAAACACGCCTCGACGGGTTTTTCATCCTTTTTGAAGACTTCTTTGAGCTTTTTCAGTACTTCCGGAGATTTTTCAATTATATTCCCGACCGCTGCGACAGTACTGTTGTTATACACTACATCGGGAGATTTAACGTTGAGCATGCTTACATCTCCGCTTGGTTTGATTACAAGAAATCCTATCGGTGAAACGGTAAGCCCTGTTCCTCCGCCGCCGGCAAAAGAAACTCCGTTTTTCTGGCTTTTTTCATCAGCGACTTTCTTCCCGGAAAAATCCACTCCGCCGGAAACAAAACCGAGAGAAACCTTTGAAATCGGAATCAATACCGTGCCGCTTTCAGTTTTAATCTGTTCGCCGATAACCGTTCCGGTCTCCGAAAGTTCTTTGATTTTGTCAAGAGACGTACTGATTATTTCATTAATTCTGTTTTCTTCCATCTTTTAACCGTCCTTTGATTATTCCGCTTACTGCGTTTTCTTTGAAAATTTGAATTTAATATAATTTATCAGGGCTTTCAGCGCAACACTCAGTACCTGCCACACCGCAATTGAAACTGCTAAGTCTGCCTCCGCGTTCCAGTTACCGCCGGCAAAATCGGGTTGAACCTCAGCGCTTTTTCTGACAGTTCTTCTGAGTGTGCTGAAACTTTCAAGAAAAGTTACCAGATACTGCAGCGCCTGAACTGTGTATCCGTAGTTAAGCGCTGCCTTTGCCGCATCTTCCCCGCCTGTTCTCACATATATTTCAAATCTGTCGATTCTCAGATATTTACCGAAAGCCTTCACAGGCTGCCAGAGTATTTCTTTGAGTGCATTTATCAGTTTTAACGGAGAACGCTGTTTTTTGCCCGCATGCTTTTTTACCGAAGCGGTACTCTTTTTTTTGATGCGGTATTTTTTCAAAACCTTATCACGTCTTCTTCTGAATTTCCGGATTTTAAAATCACTCTTCTTTATTTTTCCTCTTTTTTTTCCGGTAAATACAATTTTTACAAATAAAATTCTGAGAAAAGCGCACAACTGTTTATCTTTGAATTTTACGAAAAACCTGATGCGCACCGTCAATATCAGTACGACAAGAACTGCCGGAACCGCGATTGTTATCAGCCACCACATAAAGCCGATTTCCTTTCCTTGTCAATCAACATTAAACAGATCAAGAGAAGGAAGCTGGTCAAGCGAAGTTATGCCGAAGGTTCTGAGAAAATTCTGCGTTGTGCCGAAAAGTCTCGGTCTTCCGATTACTTCGAGCCTTCCTTTTTCTTCTATCAGCTCCCGGTCAAGAAGTACGGTAATAGGTCTTGTGCTGTCCACTCTTCTTACCTGTTCTATGTAAGCCCTTGTCACAGGCTGATTATAAGCAATTATAGCGAGAGTTTCCATTGCGGCAGGGCTGAGCTGCGGCTCTCCTCTGATTCCGATCATTGCGGTGACCTGTTCAGCAAGCTCCGGCTTTGTTGCAAGCTGACAACATTTCTCATACCTGATCAGTTTTATCCCTCTCGGAAAAGCCTCAGTATCATAAAGTTTTGCATATTCGTCTACGATTTTTGTAGCTTCTTTAACGCTGTAACCGATTATTTTTGCAAACTGATCGAAATAAACTTCGTCACCGTTTGCAAAAAGTATTGCTTCAAGAACCTCCATTGCCTTTTCTTTCGGCATTTTTTCCTGCTCTGGTATATCTTCCTGTTTTTCCTGAGTTTTTGTGTCCTTGTTTTTGCGATTTTTTGTTTTATCAGCTATGATTTTCTGCTCTTTCTGACCGGTGTCGGAATTATTTTCAGTCTCACTCAAATTTTCAGCTTGACTCTCTTCGATTGTGACTTCACTGCCTGAAATTTCGACCTCAACAGTAACGTCAGAATTTTCCTTTTCCGGTAAAACCTCAGGACTATTTGTTTCTTTTTCGCTGTTTTCCATCAGTAAATTTCCTTTCCGGCCGATTCGGTTCTGTCACTCCCCGGCGTTTTATCGTGCTTCAGATTCAGTGTAAGTGTCGGATTTTCTTCATCGCCGCTGATAAAAACCCTCTGGAATTTAACAAGCTCAAGAACTGCAGCAAAAGTTGCAATAACATCGGATCTTGTCTCATTATTCAAAAGTATTCTTTCGAAATCGGTTTCACCGTATTTGTAAAGATAGCGCATCACCGCGATAACTTTTACAGGTATCGGCGTAACTTTGTTTTTCAGAAGATTTTCAAGCGTCTGCTCTGGGCGTCGCTGAAGCTCTTTCATCATATTGCTTCTTGCCAGCATTCGTCTGAATGCTTTTTCAAGAACAGATATTTCGTAATGAAGGGGCTGTCCCCTCTCCGGCTCCTGAGGTTCTCTTGTTATACTTCCGCTGCTGCTTTCCCATCTGTCTCTCAGAAATTCCGCTGCGTTTTTCGCCTTAGCATATTCCATTACTGCCATCTGGAGCTTTTTAAGCGGTGTTTCTTCCTCTTCGTTTCTCGGCAGGAGCATCTGACTCTTTATAAGCATCAGCTCCGCCGCCATGGTTATGAAATCCCCCGCTATATCAATGTCAAGTTCTTTCATTGTCTCCAGATATTCCATGTACTGCTCGAAAATCACGTGAATCTGTATATCAAAAATGCTCATTTCGTTTTTCTTTATGAGCGAAAGCAGTAAGTCAAGCGGACCTTCGTAGGTCTCTACCGTAAAATTAAGTTTTTCCATTCTATATTTCTCCGAAACTACGCCGTTTTATTCGGTCGAAAAGCCGTATTTTCAAATTGATGTATGAGTGGCTCGGCGGTATTTTGCAGATAAAATCAGGACAGCAAATTGCGTTTAACCGGGTAAAAACAAAATATTCGCTAAACCGTTAAGTACAAAAAACACCGCATTTCCGACGCCGAGTATGAAAAAATCGGCGATTGCCTCGAAAACCCCGTTAAGCATACCTGTCCACAGCACAAAGAAAAGTGCTAACATGATAAATTTTTCATACCTCATGATTCTGAAATATTTATCCTGAGGAAGAAACGCAAGCATAAGACGCGAACCGTCAAGCGGAGGCACCGGAACCATATTGAATATCGCAAGCATTATGTTCAGGTAAAGAACTATATAAAGTGCCGTAGACAAAACGTAATACAAGGTCTGACTCATCTGATCGATAACGGGAATAAAGGCATATATTCCGGTTTCATAGATCCATACCAGCACCGATAAAAGGACTGTACAGTATATTCCGATAAAAAGATTGACAGCAGGACCGGAAACAGCTGTTATCGCCATGCCTTTTTTCGGATCTTTGTAGTAACGCGGATTAACCGGCACAGGTTTTGCCCAGCCAAATCCACATACAATAAGACAAACCAGTCCGAGAGGATCAATATGGCTGATAGGACTCAGCGTTAACCTTCCGGCATACCGCGGAGTCGGATCACCTTGTATCTGACTGACCAGCCCGTGCATATATTCATGCGCCGTCAGACTGAAAATTACGGCAAGCGGCAGAAAAACGACAAGCAAAAGACGCATTCCTACCGACAAACCGCTGTTCAAAAGTATCTGAAACAACATATCAGACGTCGTTTCTGATCAGGTCTTCGTAGCTTTCACGTTTTACCGCTACCGCACTTTTTCCGTCTTTTACCGTAACAATAGCAGGTCTTGGAAGTCTGTTGTAATTGGAAGCCATTGAATAGTTATATGCACCGGTGACGAAAACCGCAAGAATATCTCCTTTTTTTGCTTTCTGGAGCGGTATATTCTCGGCTATAAGATCTCCGCTTTCACAGCATCTGCCGGCTATCGAGCAAATATAATCTGCTTTTTCTGCGGCTTTATTAGCTATAACTGCCTCGTACTGAGACTGATACAGCGCATATCTCGGGTTATCCGTCATGCCGCCGTCAATGGACACATAGTTTTTCATTTCCGGGATTTCCTTTACCGAGCCGACCGTATAAAGAGTAATTCCCGCTGCGGCGACCATTGATCTTCCGGGTTCAAGCATTATATCCGGCATTTTTACACCGTATCTTATCGCCTGTTCTTTTATCTTTACGGAAAGCTCCTCTATCGCCTTTTCGTAATCGAAGTACGGGTGCTGCTTTACGTATCTGACTCCGAATCCGCCTCCGAGGTTAAGCTCTGCAGCCTCAAAACCGGTTTTTTTCTTCATGTCAGCTATAAACTCCATCATTATTGCAGACGCACTCACGAAAGGTTCCGTTTCAAAGATCTGGCTTCCGACATGGCAATGAAATCCCATAAGCTCGACACCTTCATTAGAGAGAGCGGCGCGCGTTATTTTTTCCGCCTGTCCCGTAACTATTGCATTTCCGAATTTTGAGTCAACTCTTCCGGTTGAAATTGCCTTATGAGTGTGCGGATCGATTCCGGGAGTTATACGCAACTGTATTTTTTGTCTAATGCCTTGTTCTTTGCATATTTTTCCGAGTTCTTCAAGCTCTTCCTCACCGTCTACAACAATTCTGCCGATTCCTACTCTTACAGCGTACCTGAGGTCGTCACCGGTTTTATTGTTGCCGTGAAAGACCATATTGGAAACGTCAAATCCTGCCGACTTCGCCGTATAAATCTCACCGCAGGAAACCGCGTCACTACCGACTCCCTCTTCCTGCATTATTCTGTATATTCCTTTGTAAGAAAGCGCCTTTGATGCATAAAGCGGACGTGAATTTCCGGTAAAATATTTTTTCATTGCGTTCTTATAAAGCCTTGCATTTTCACGTATCTTTTCTTCATCAAGAAGCATAAGAGGCGTGCCGTACTCTTTGGCAAGCTCGGTTGTATCAACACCTGCAAAAGCAAGATGTCCACTTGCGTTTACTGTACAGTTTTCCATTACAAATTCTGACATATTAAACTCCCTTTTCTTTATAGAATTCTGTTTTTGCGCATCAAGAGTCAAATCACTGAGCTGATTTTACTCAAAATATCGTTCTTACCTTCGCCGGTTACCGATGACCAGCTTATTACGTCAACACCGAGACTCTGACTCAGCTTTTCTATTGCCTCGGCTTTTTGTGTTTTGCTGAGCTTGTCCGCTTTGGTTGCAACAACAAACCATTTGCAACCTGCGTTTTCAAGCCAGTTTATCATCATCATATCGTCGCTTGTGGGTCCGACCCTGATGTCGATAAGCTGTATAACTGCTTTCAGAGACTCAGGCGAACCGTTTCCGGTGAAATATCCGTCGGTCAGTTCCGACCAACGCTTTTTTTCCTCCGGACTTCTTTTGGCAAATCCGTAGCCCGGCAAATCAACGAGATAAAATTCCGAGTTTATTTCATAAAAATTAACCGTTATTGTTTTTCCGGGAGACGAACTTACTCTTGCCAGAGATTTTCTGCCGCAAAGTCCGTTGATAAGCGAGCTTTTACCGACATTGGATCTCCCTGAAAGCGCGATCTGCGGCTTACCGTCTCTCAGAAACTGGCGTTGAAGTCCTGCGGTCATTTTCAGTTCAGCATTTTTTACCGTCATATTAAATCTCCGTTAAGCCATTGCGTTCTTAATTACGTCACTTACCGTAGAACACGGTATAAACCTGAGCGACTCTCTTACTTTGCTGTCTATTTCGTCAAGATCTTTTAAATTTTCTCTCGGCAAAAGAACCGTTTTAACTCCGGCGTTGTAAGCCGCCATGGTTTTTTCTTTAAGTCCGCCTATTCCGAGAACCTTACCTTTGAGCGTTACCTCGCCAGTCATTGCAACAGAACTTTTTACCGGTCTTCCGGACAGTTCAGATATAATAGCACTGACCATTGTTACTCCCGCTGACGGTCCGTCTTTCGGAACGGCTCCTTCCGGAAAATGGATGTGCAGATCTTTGTTTTTATAGAATTCGCCGTCTATTTTCAGTTCATCGCTGTGTGACCTTATATACGTTACAGCAGCCTTCGCCGATTCCTTCATAACATCGCCAAGAGAACCTGTAAGTTCAATTTTTCCGGTTCCCGGCATTGATGCAACCTCCACTTTGAGAAGCGTTCCACCGGCTTCTGTATATGCCAGACCGTTTACCACTCCTACTTCATCGCTTTCCGAAACGGTTTCGGGTGATATTTTTGCCGCTCCGAGATAATCCGGTATGATTTTAGGTGTTATTTTTATACAATCGGAACTTTCAGTTGACATAACCAGCTGTTTTGCCGCTTTTCTGCAAACATTGGCAATTTCTCTCTCAAGATTTCTTACTCCCGCCTCCATTGTGTATTCCGCAATAATTTTGTTCAGAGCGGCGGTGCTTATTCTAAGTTTACCGGATTCTATGCCGTGTCTTTTCATCTGCTTCGGGATAAGATGATTTTTGGCTATCGAAAGTTTTTCGTTAACCGAATAGCTTCTCAGCTTTATAACTTCCATACGGTCAAGAAGCGGAGCCGGTATCGTATCAAGAGTATTTGCGGTTGCCACGAACATAACCTCGGAAAGATCAAACGGAAATTCAAGAAAATGGTCCCTGAATTCCCTGTTCTGATCGGCGTCGAGCACTTCCATAAGAGCAGCAGCCGGGTCTCCGTGTGCATCCTTTGTCATTTTATCGATCTCATCAAGGAGCATAAGCGGATTTGTGCTTCCGGCTCTTTTTATTCCTTCGATAATTCTTCCTGGCATGGAAGCAATATAAGTTTTTCTGTGACCTCTGATGTCAGCTTCGTCTCTTATACCTCCGAGAGAAACCCTGACGTATTTTCTTCCCGTAGCTTCGGCAATAGTCCTGGCTATCGTTGTTTTACCTGTCCCGGGAGGACCGACAAGGCAGATTATCTGATTGTTCACCCGGTCAGTCAGTTTCCTTACCGCAAGATATTCAATTATTCTTTCTTTTACCTTTTCAAGACCGTCATGGCTTTTATCAAGAACGGCTTGGGCATTTTTAAGATCAAGGTTTTCTTTATCGGCTTTTCCCCAAGGAAGCTCAAGACACACATCGAGATAATTGCATACAACGTTGTATTCCGCTGAATTTACCGGCATTTTTCTGAGTTTAACCGCTTCTTTTGTCAGTTTTTCTTTTATATCAGCCGGCATCGGACTGCTTTCGATAGTCTTTACGTATTTATCGGCTTCTCCTTCGGAATCCTCTCCCAGTTCCTCCTGAATGGCTCTCAGCTGTTCGTTGAGTATATAATCCCTTTGATTGCTTTCGGATCTGAATCTGACTTTTTCATGTATTTTTTTTCTTATCGCCAACGCTTCAGTATATGTGTTGATTATTTTCAGCGTTTTCAGAAGCTGTTGTCTTGGATTACTTTCAAGGTAAATATCGATTTTATCGTTAAAAGTATCAAAAAGATTGGACGATATCAGCTCAGCCGCCTGGGAAAAATCCTCGCATGCCGCCAACTGTTCACGGAATCCCGCAGACACCATATTCTTTTCGTTAAATGAACCGAGAAATCTCATTACCGTTTCATACGCTTCGGAAATATAGGCTTTTTTGTCCGCCTTACTGTATTTTGCGTTTTTTCTTTCCGTGAAATTTGCCTTCCAGAAGCTGCCGCTTTCATCCGGATAAAAAGCGTTCACATCCGCTTTTGCAAGTCCGGTGAAAAGAACTCGTATCCTGTTTTCGGATTTTCTTGCGAACTGATTGATTTTACAAACCGTTCCGACTTTGTAAAATCCGGTATTGTCAGGATTCTCTTCAGTAGGATCTTTCTGAGGAACAAGAAGTATTTTCCCGCTGTTTTTATATACCTCCTCAAATGCACGGATATCAGATTTTCTGCTGAGGAGTAAATTTATGGTCATATCCGGATAAGCTATTTTGCCCGCCAGCGGAATTACGGGACATTCGGTTACCGGACTGATTTGTTCGTTATTCATTACAGGTTTCCTTTCAGGCATTCAGTATCTTACACTATGCCTCATTCTGCATTATAGCATATTTTACTGTATTTGTAAATAACTATTCTGAATATTTATAATTAATTAAATATTTCAAATCGCGAAAACTAAGTGAAAATGTTTTCAGAATTTAGTAAAAGTCTGTTTTCTCTGTATATTCGGGTGAAACGATATCCGGCTTTGAGAAACCTACGGCAAAAATCAAAACCTCAAACTTAACAACTTTAAACGACATTTTGTTGTCATGTTAAAGTCCGTAAAAAGACAAATTAATTATCACAAATATTCAAAGTCATCAGAGCTTATGAAATATCAAAACAAGTTGATTTCACTTTTCTTTTTTTGACACAAATTCACTGCGCAAACGAATATATATTCATTTTTTGTCAGGAATCATGTTTTTTATGAACGTCATCGGCTTTACAGTCATCTGAACCCAAGCAGGTTTAAACCCGCATTTTATTGCATTTCGCACAGATTTTATGTTAGACCATGCGGCACAGTAAAAAGGTACTTTTCCCCTTCGGAAAATTTCGCTTGCCAACCTGCTTGTCAGCGCTGACGCAATTCCGTTTCTTCTGTATTCCGGTAAAACATCAACTCCGATCTGCCACATAGTTTCACAGTCGGCAGAACATCCTGCAAGACCAATCAGTTTTTCGCGCTCATACGCTCCGACCGCAAGCATGTCAAGTTCTTTACGCTTTTCGCATAAGGCATTGCTCCATTCTGGCAGATAAAGAGTTTTAAGCTCATCACCGTAAATAATTTCGGTGCGGTATTTACAAGGCAAAATCCGAAAACAATCGGTGTCAGGCAAAAAATATTCTGCCATAAAACAAATGTCCATTCCGAATCTGCGCATCTCTTCGCCAAGCAAATGAATAGCCGGAGTTTCAAAACAGTGTTCAGGGGAAAAACGGTCTGCGTAAGATTTTGCAATCCCGGCAAACTCAGTACTTGAAGAAATAACAATATTATTTCCGTACGAAGTAAAATCGCATACATACGGAAGCTCAAGATATTTTCTTGCACCCGGATTCTTTTTTGATATAAAAACTTTGTTTTCACTGTCAAGAAAATCCTGCGGATCACAGTTGCTGTCAATTGCAGACTGCATCAAAGCGGTTTTCATTATGTACTCGTTTGTCATATTTTACTCCTTTTTGATACGGTATTTTGGCTGATGGAAGTTTATTTATTCGGTATAATCTTTTTCGATATAAAGCTGAATTTACCATGCTTTTGAATTTGATTTTTTATTGATTCTTTAATAAAATTCAAAGCTCGACATGTATTTATAAAAAAATAAGTTGATATTGATTTAAGAGTCGTTATATTTTAAGCACAATTTGATATTGTTATGGGTTTATTGATAATCATAAAACAAATCAGCTTGATATGAATGAAATTTCTATTTTACAGCAAAAAGACAAGGCCAGTTAAATTGACCTTGTCCTCTGTAAGGAAATCAGTTTTTGACTACGATGAAGTCATCGTAAAAACACTTTGTAAACTGTAATCAGAATCGGTTAAAAGCCCGAAACGTTTATACCGATTTTTTAACACTGAATTTTTAACCGTCTCAGATTTTTTTATCAGCGGTACCGCTTTTGTCCGGTTCGGGCAATGCTGCCGGCTGATCATTTTGGACGCTCACCTTGACTTTTTCGGAACTTTCTGCCGAAGCGGAAAGTCTTTCGGTATCATTTTTAACTGAAAAAGTTCCGGAAACCGTGCTGTCTTTAATCTCTTTCTCGTTATCAGAAGCGCCTCCGGTCGTAGTATTTGATTCTGCGACAGCCTCTTTCGGTTTTACAGTTTTTATCTTCTTCACCTTCGGATGATCAATACGGTAATCTCTGAAGTTACAGTAAGTCAGAAGACCCATCATTATTGTTCCTGCAAATGTCACACCGGCAATAACATATCTTACAAAATCGTTGCTGAAAAGTGTTGTTGTGGCAACAAAAGTTCCGAAGCTGACAAGGAGTATGTAGAAAAACAGCTTCCAAGCGGAAAACTCAGACTTGGATTGACTCTTTTCCCCGGAACCGTGGTAACTGTGCAGTATTTCGGTGGTAGCTCTGAACCACATAGCAAGACCGACCGAAAAATTCACTGCATTTCCGGAAGGCAGATGTATCTTATCAACTATTACGAAAACCGCCAGAGTTGTTACCGTGAAAAATTCAAGCATTGCTATCATCTGAATTATTCCGCGATAAACCACAACTTTACTCAGTACAACAAATACGATATAGACCAGCAACGCCACGCCTATAAAAATGTGCAGATATTTATCACCGATAAAGAACATAAGTATGCTGAAAGCGAGCAACAGTAACGTCTCAATCAGAGTAAATATTCTGTTACTGACAAATTTAATCATTTCTCTTCCTTTCGTTTTCCGGTACTCCGGATATTTTACAATCAGTTTTGTTTTTGTACACTCTTGTACTCGTCATATTTCCGATAGTATGGGCAAAATCTGTTTTTTTCAGTGCGAAATCTTACTTCATCATCCTCATCAAGCGAAAGAGTACAGACATTATCACCGTAAAGCTCATCATAATCGAAGTAAACACAGTTTTCGCAGTCAGAAAAATAAGTCTTGGCTTTTTTATTTTTATCTTCAATGATTTTTTTCATTATTCGTACCATGTCCCGTTAAGGTGATTATACAACATTTTATCATATTTGTCAATAACAAAAATGGCGAAACCGCAATAACATTTACAGGTAAAAACAGGATAGACATTCTTTTATAACCTGACTGAAAAGGAAAAAAGACAAAAGGCATTGCTCCGTAACAGAAAGCAATGCCATAAACTGATTACAATTTGTTATAATAAATAGCGAATCCATTCATCGTCTAAGTTAACTAAAATTTCGGCGTTTACTGCCGGATCCTCAACATCCACATCAAATTTACCGACGCGCCAACCGTTTTTGTTTTCAAACACAGCGCTTCTAAGCAAAGTACAACCTGAGAAGGCAGATTGACCGATGCTTATAATATTGTTGGGTATCGTTATATTTTCAAGCGCATTACAACCAAAGAAAGCTCCTCCACAGACAAGTTTAGTACTTTCATGAATATCGCAAGATATAATGTCTTTTGAAGCCGCTTCGACCAATACAAGATATGGATTATTACCATTTCCTAAATATCGGGCATTGTCAAATTCGTTATATCTGAGAGATGTACATTGGAAAAACGCTCCCTCTCCTATGCTGATAATACTTTCAGGTATAGTCACGCTTGTAAGTGATGTGCAACTGTAAAACGCATATTGATCGATTATTGTTACACTATCAGGTATCGTTATATTTGTAAGCGCAGTGCACCTATTGAAAGCATTACTTCCAATCCTTTCAAGACCATTCGTTATCACTACATTTTTAAGTGAAATACAATATTCAAAAGCATTATCGCAAATATTTTTCACACTGTCTGGTATTGTTATACTTTCGAGCGAAGTGCATCCTGTGAATGCGTAATGGCTGATATAAGTCATAGCACCCGATAATTTAATATCTTTGAGGGATTTGCATCCGCTGAAGGCATTATTGCCGATGCTTGTGACACTATCAGGTAACGAAATACTTGTAAGTGAGGTACAACCACTGAACGCTTCCTTACCGATGCTTGTGACACTACCAGGAATTTGTACACTTGTAAGCGAGGTGCAATCGTAGAACGCTTCGACACCGATACTTGTTACGCTGTCCGATATCGTTATACTTGTAAGCGACATGCAACCACTGAACGTACCGAAGTCGATACTTGTCACGCTGTTTGGTAATGTTATACTTGTAAGCGAATTGCAACCACTGAACGCCCAAGCGCTTATCTTGGTAACTCCCTCCAGGTTATCCAATTTTGTAACCAGTTGATTATTAAGATAAAGATTTCCGAGATGGTTAAGCGGGTTGGAATTATCGCTACCAAATTCAATCGAACACCATGCTTTTATATCGCTTATATACACACTTTTAAGCGATCCGCAACTTTCAAACGCATCATTATCGATACTTGTTAAGCTTTCAGGTATCGATACGCTTTTAAGTAGGAAGCAGTTGTCAAAGGCATAACTGCCGATGCTTGTGACACCATCAGGAATTGTTATATTGGTAAGTGGGGTATTACAGAAAGCAAAACTACCGATATTGGTTACACTATTAGGTATCGTTATACTTTCAAGCGAATTGCAACAGTTGAACGCTAACTCATTGATACTTGTAACCGGCAAGCCTTCATAGGTATCGGGAATTACTATGTCAGTGTCTGTACATGTTCCGATTCCGGCTACTCCGTATGATTTGCCGTCAGCGGATAATTCATACTCAAGACCTTCGCTCGTTTTCAATCCACATATTTTGCACACATTGCCTTCAAAAGTGTGACCTTTTGCAGGCAAAACCACATCGGTAACTTCTGTTTTGCCTTTTTCATCTGAAAAGTATTTTCCACACTCCTCGCAAAACCAATATTCAATGTTCCCTGCCTCTGTGCAAGTCGGCTCTTTTCTCTCTACTTTCTTCAATTCGTGGGGGTGATTGTCGCTGTTGCACGCATTGAATACGAAAAACGCCGAAAAAAGCGAAATGATAAGAAAAACAAGCGCAGAATACCTGAATGTTTTTATTCTCATGTTTTTGCCTCCGTTTGACTTAAGTTTATACAGTTTTGACAACTTCATATTACCATATACCTTATGATTTGTCAATAATTTATTAAGCTTTACATAATAACAGACGGAATTTCACCACAAAACAGTTACAAAAGTTAACCAAATGCAAATTTATTGTTTTTTACTTGACAAAACTAACTTAAAAGGCTATAATAGGAGTGTAGAAAGTTTATCCAAAAGCCTTGATGGGGAGAGTAAGCATTATCAAACCTCACAGAGAGTCGTAAATGGCTGAGATTACGGCAGGACGATTTTGCCGAAGAACACCCCGGAGC
The DNA here is from genome assembly GCA_944391815.1 of uncultured Clostridia bacterium. Taxonomy (GTDB): domain Bacteria; phylum Bacillota; class Clostridia; order Oscillospirales; family CAG-272; genus SIG673. The sequence continues at coordinate 81,917 of CALXUV010000075.1, forward strand.
TTCCGCCCGAAAATTTTAAGTAGGCACGGACGTAATGAATGCGTTAAATCTTCTGAGGGCGTAATGCGCCAAATCAGGGTGGTACCACGGTCAAATTCAGTTGCCCGTCCCGGAATTTATCGGGATGGGCAACTTTTTCTTTTATTTGTTCAGCAAATGAAAATCAGATGACCGAAAACTTTATGTTATATTTAAGGAAAATATGCAGAGTAAATTATTTTGCTTTCCGATGATCAGTATTTTCTGCAAAACCTTTTACTTCCGCATTATAAGCAAAAAAACAGGCAGTTTTTATAACTTCGGCAAAAGCTGTTTGACTCATGCTTTGATCATGTTAAACCATTTTATTCTTTATAAAGGAGTTTTTTATGAACAGAACTCATTACTGCGGACTTCTGACCGAGTCTGAAATTTCCGAAAAAATCACGGTTTGCGGTTGGGTGAACACAAAACGTGACATGGGAGGCGTTATATTCATCGACCTCAAAGACAGAGAAGGTACTCTTCAGGTTGTGTTTGACAGCGCCGATATCCCCGAAGAAAAGTTCAGAACAGTCGAGTCTCTTAAAAACCAGTCGGTTATTGAAGTCAGCGGCACACTGCGCCTGCGTGACGCCGAAACCTACAATCCGAAGCTGAAAACCGGTACTATCGAACTGCGTGCTACCGACATTATACTGCTTTCAATGGCAGATCAGCTTCCCTTCTCTCCGGATGATAACGTCCGTGAGGATTTAAGACTCAAATACAGGTATATTGATCTTAGACGTACGTCTATGCTCGAAAATCTTCGTTTCAGACATAAGCTGGTAAAGGTCACAAGAGATTATCTGGACAACGACGGATTTATTGAAGTGGAAACTCCTATGCTTTGCAAGTCAACCCCGGAAGGAGCTCGTGATTATCTGGTTCCGAGCCGTGTGCACCCGGGATCGTTCTACGCTCTGCCTCAGTCACCTCAGATATATAAACAACTTCTTATGGTGGGAGGAATTGACAAATATTATCAGGTAGCAAGATGTTTCAGAGATGAGGACCTTCGTGCGGACAGACAGCCGGAATTTACTCAGGTTGATATGGAGCTGTCATTTGTAAACCAGGAAGATGTACTCGTTCACCTTGAAAAGCTTTTCAAACACATAATGAAAAACACCATGGGTATTGAAATCGACAAGCCTTTCAAGCGGATAACCTGGACGACAGCTATGGATGTCTACGGCTCAGATAAACCTGACCTGCGTTTTGATCTGCCGATTGTTGACCTGACCGAACTTGCTTCCAAATGCTCGTTCAGCGTTTTCAGAAACGTAACCGATAAGGGCGGAGTTGTCAGGGCAATCAGAGTTCCGGGCGGAAACATATTTACCCGAACACAGATTGAAGAGCTTACCGAAAAGGCGCAAAGCTACGGCGCAAAAGGTATGGCATGGATCGCCATCCGTCCTGACGGTGAAATCTATTCCATTCTTACCAAATACCTTACCGACAGCGAAATGAAAGGAATAATCGCTGAAGTAGG
>CALXUV010000076.1 GCA_944391815.1 uncultured Clostridia bacterium
AGTATACCGAAGGCGCTTACTTTTCGCCTTATGCATTCGAAATAAGCGAAGAAGCTTTGCAAACCTCATATGAATATTTAAGTAACCAGGGATATAAGAATTTATTACACTACAGAAAAGAGTACCCAGAAAATTTTGAAGTATATTCTCAATACGGCTACTACCTTACGTTATGGCAGATATGCGGCGAAAGACTGAACACAATAATAGTCGACAAACCGCCGGAAAATACCGGTACAAACATATTTGATAACAAGGTAGTTTGCGGTGCCGTAGGACTGGCAGGCGGGGTAGTTATTACCTCGGTCGCAGCCATTATAATCTGCAAAGTAGTAAGCAAAAAAAGAAAGCGTAAACTCCCGCCGGAATAATCCGTTGGTGACTGAGAAAAATTAACAGAAAAAATCTAAGGTATTAAAAAATAAATAAAAATTCGGGCAGATAAGCCGATTTTCGTTCTGTGATGAAAATGTCTTCATCTGCCTGAAAAAATCAGGTTGTTTATTTTAACAAACCGCATAAAATAACGATTTTAAAGAAAGGAGATCAGATGAAAAGAAAATTGTTTTTTGCGGCGTTTGTATTCACATTGGTGCTTGCGGTATTAAATCCTCTTTTCTTTTACTACCAGAAATGCAAAATCGTCGTAAAACCGGATGAAAGTTATGAAACGTTTGTTTTTGATGTTGAAAACAACGATGTGTTCATGTATGTAAATAACGACTCGCCGTTTCCGATAGGAAGGCCTTATTCATATGGCTATGATATTCCGAGAGAATATGTATATCATGACTTCGGTATAGTATCCGTTCCATTCAGTACAGAGATAATGGATACCCAGGAAAATTCCGTTTTGGAGAAAAAAATCAAGTTCGATAACAAAAATTATCACAGATATTACAGCGCCGGTATTCCGTTGTATCTGACGGATATGTCTTCAAAAACGTCAAAGGAAAGTCTGATGTACTGCGAGATATACACAGACACAAGAGTGCGTCCGCGGGAAACTACGATTTGCTATGGAGATAAAATACTGCGCGTAACTTTCGAAAGATATCACTTTGATTTCGACGGAGACCCTTTTACCGGGGTGCTGACGGAGGAACAGGCAATATATCTTTTTGAAAAGTACCAAGGGACTCTTTTGAATACCAAAACCGATTCAGTGTCCGAATACAGGCTTGAGCCGGAAGAAACCGAATCGGAATACATGAGATTGCTTGCCGAATATGAAAAAGAAGAGGCGGATGAAACGCTGATGCCGTCAGAGAGAGAAGACAGATATATTTTCAGAAAATATGTTGACGGAATTCCTACGTATGAAACTGTCCACATAACCAAAACTTACTCAGCAATCGATCTTAGTTCTTTTTACTCCGCACCGATTACATCGGAAGATATGACAGAATGGGATGATGAAAAAATAACGCAGAAAATTGATGATGTTGTAAATAATACATATGAGATAAGCGGAAAAGGACACGGGGACATAATAAGCATAAATTCAACAGAGAGGTATTTGGCAAAAGCTATCACCGGACAGCGTTCGGTAGTAAGTTATGTAATAGCTGAATTTGAGGACGGCGAAAAATCTTTGATGAAGACAGTCACTTTTCTTGAAAGGGCATATGTCTACGACTCTTATACGCTTGCAGCATTTATAACCGTTCAGGCAGTTATAATGATACTGTCGTATGTCTGTATTGTTTTTATTCCCGGGTTTCCGGAGAACAGAATAAATGCAGATGAAGACAATAACCTATCCGAAGAAACCGGATCGCCGGTACAAAAGGAATAATTGATTTATCTGATTAAGGTGTGAATATTCATTTTTGGCAATAATCCGAAGAAAGGAGTGTTTATGAAGAAGATATTGCTTGTAATGTTGCTTACGGTTACAGCGGTACTTACGGTTTTCAACCCCATCTGTTTCACATATCAGCAATGTAAAATAGTAATAAAACCGAAAAAAGAATATCAGACATATATTTTAAGTGATTACGAAAGCGTTGCAGACAAAGAATACAGGATAGCAGTTGATCAATTCGGTATCCGATCTGACAGATTTGCACGGAATACACTGTATGAAAATTACGGTATTTTTTCCGTTCCGGTTAATGCCGGAATATCCCCGTTTGTCAATGAAGACCTGAAACCGATCAGCAAAGAATTCAGCTTGGAAAATATAAGTGATACCAAGGTATATATGTCTGCTTTCGAACTTGGAAATATAACAGATAAAGCATCAATGTCCTCAAAAGACAATCTTTTGTACGGCAGCAGCTTTACCGGAAAATCCTACAGCTATGCGAAAGTCTATAATGACCGTGTATTTTACATCAGTTACGCTTTTGAGAAAGAAAACGGGGAATATACCTGCAACGGTTCTGAGTTGATAATAGACGGTAAAGTATTTGACAGCACTTTGACGGAGGAAAGCGCAAGATCAATAATGGAAAAGGTGATCTATACCGAGACTGATAATATATCGGAATACAGATCGGAGACAATAGAATCAGAGTGCGGCTACTACATAGACGGTAACGAAAGTTACGGAAAATCGTACATTTACAGGTTCAGAAAATATGTTGACGGTAATCCTACGTACGAAACTGTAACTGTACAATTCCGTAATCTGTTGAATTACGGAACGTTAGGTGTATATTCAACCGAATCGGCACCGATTACTTCTGGGGATATAATTGAGTTAAATGACGAAAAAATAACCCGGAATATCGAGGAGCTTGTCAACATCGCTTATACCAGCGGAGATAAGTCTCACGGAAATCTGACAAGTATTGAGATAGCTGAAAGATATCTGGCTAAATCACTTGCGGGACAGCGTTCAGTAATATGTAATGTAAAAGCTGAGTTTGAGGACGGTGAAAGTGCGCTTATAGAAACAGTTACCTTCCTTGAAGATGCGTATGTGTATGACAATTACCCTTTAGTGGCGTTTATATTTACCCAGATTGTCTTAGTTGTTTTTTCTGCCGGCTGTATGTTTTTTATGAAAAATTCCGGGAAAAGAAAAAGTTAACATTATATTGCCGTCAGATATGCGGCGAAAGACTGAACACGATAATAGTCGACAAACCGCCGGAAAACAACGGTACAAATATATTCGATAACAAAGTAGTTTGCGGTGCCGTAGGACTGGCAGGCGGTGTAGTTATTACCTCGTTTGCAGCCCTTATGACCTGCAAAGTAGTAAGCAAAAAAAGAAAGCGAAAACTTCCGCCGGAATAAATACAGATAAAAAAACATTTCTCACCAACTTTGACAAAACCGCAGCCATAATGAAATAGAGTGGAATTTAATAAAATCTTTGAAGTATGAGTAGCTTAATAAAACTCATATATCTGTAAACATCACATCAATTCACTTTTAATTTTTGACGATGCCACAGCTCCCGGAACCTCCGCACTGCCTCCGCGCCGGCAATGCGGCAGCTTTGATTTTTCTTGATCTGATTTTCCGCAAGTCCATATCATTATACTACAGTATTTCTGAATCATCAAGTGTTTTCATACAATAATATTGTAATGATAGTCATTTGGGAGCGAATCTATGTTGAATGAAATTATCAAGAATCTGAGAACTTAATACGGAATCAGTCAGGTTTGGCTCGCCAAGGACTTCGGAGTGAGCAAGCAAGCGTCTCAAACTGGAAAAACGACAACTTGCAGCCCTCAATCGATATGCAAGTAAGAATCGCACAGTATTTCAAGGTAACGTGCGACTTTCTGTCGGTCCGGAGTGCGCCGTAACCATCGAAGTGACCGGCCTTTCAGACGATGAAATCGTGCATATCAAATGGCTCATTCGTGAATTGCTGCATTCACATCAGACCAGAAGAACCAACGATCAGTTAGCGCGGGTGCACATGCACCCGCTCTAACCTTTATTATTTTTGCAAACATTTATTTACACAAATCTGACTTCACCGCCGAGATCATCGGACCCGCGCTCATTACACGGTCCACTCGCCCGCTCAGTTCTCCGTTCCGGAATCAATACCACATCCGGAATGTGCATAAACCCGCCGCACAGCATCACCGGAGCAAATTCCAGATCGCTGCGGCCGGCCGGTATATGCAGATGCAAGACATCAGTCAAAATCGTTTGAGGTGTTGCATCGGTTCCTCCCACCGTTTTCTCCACCGCACTCTTCCCACAGGAAATGCGATAGGTGCCGCCGTCCGTTGCATGTTTCAGAATGTAATGCACTTCCACACGCACATCCATGTCTCGCTGCGTGCGAATGTGCCAGAGCAGTCGCTGATCCTGCCTTACGAATCCACCGACATCGTAACGGTTGGTTTTCCCGTCTCCATGGGTGAGCCCCGCGGAAATCGGATCGGCATCAAATGCCAGCAGTCTGTTGGGTTCACGTTCTGCGAGCAACCGTCCGCCGCCTGTCATGACCGTCCCTTCCACCGTAACGCATATGACCGTATGCTCCGCGCGAAACGCTTCCGGAATGAGCAATTGTGAGTCGTAGAAGCCGAGGCGGACCACCGGCAAAGGTGTGCGTGCCGGATCGGTCATGACCACGGCATGCCGGATCGGGTACGACCCTTATACACACCGCCCGCCAGCGCATACACGCCCCAATGCACAAAACAGCCAAAACGGGCCTCGCGCCACCACGCGAGCCTCCTGTCACGTCGTGCCATATCCTGGGCCCACCAACCGCTCTCGGCTTCCCGCACGGCTGCCTCATCCCGCACACGAGCCGGCAGAACATCCGGACGCGGGAACGCAAGCATGCTCCTGATGTGCGAAAGCCCGATGTCCGCCGCTTTCACGACCGGAGTTATCGCCCCGTCCGCAAAGCACGAACACCCCAGATACCGTTCCTCCTCATAAAACACATACTGCTGATCGGCATCTAACACAGCAGACACCAGTTCCCCTACCCGGATGTCACACGTTTCACAGGATTCGTATCATACCGTACTACCATCTGAAAAAAGAAAGTTCATAAGTACTCCTCTTAGCGCAAAGTGAAATCGATCTGCACGGCATGCGGTTACCGGTCTTCAGGATCCCCACCAGGAGTGTGCCGATGACCGCTCCGCCGGAAATCCCCGATGTTTTCGTTAACGGTTTCCGCAATTGCGAAGAAATCGTCATACCGCTTCAGAATCGCTTTGAATTCTAACAACTGTGCCTGTCACACAGACCACCACATCGCGATCCGTCCTGCCGTAAGCCCCGGTAGCGTGCAATACAGTGGCGCTGTGTCTAATGATTACTTTAAGATGCCTAACGGTAATTTTTTATGTAAATACAATTCAGATGCCCTCTGTTTTTGCAGAGGGTATACTTATCCCTTGGTGATGATAGGAGGTGAAAGTTTCCGCGATCTACCGGACTTTTAACGCCATGCTTGTAAACGAGGTCTATGTAAAGACGCCGAGAGCGACCAAACAGTTGCTCTTGGAGGTAAAGCCATTATATCGTCAAATATGCTCCCAACATCTGCTTGTCATTATCTTTATCAAATGACAAATATCCTTGTTTGATGGCTTCTTCAAGAACCGCACCGCGTATCGCAAAGATATTTGCGCATGCGTGATCAATCTGAAATTCATCTTCCTTCAAGAACTCAGGGATCTCTTTATAGATCTGTTCGCAGCAGAACAAATAATGTCGTGTGGCTATATCGGTTGCTTTGCGGCGCAACGACTCAAAATGCTCCCTTATCTCGCCGGGCATTTTGCGGGATTTTTCCTTACGCATAACCATAATGGTTGGAACATAGCCGTCATCGGTCTTTTTGATGTATCCATAGGATGCTAATCGATTCAGAATTGACATATCTACATCCGCACTCTTACCCTCGGCAACGGCAACCATCGCTTGACCATCTGCATAAGTTAGCGTAGGCAGTGTACGCTTTTTAAGTCCGCAACATTGGTATTGGAATTGGCGGAACATGATTTCCGGCAAATCTTTTTCATTCGGATTTGAGACACAACCACTAAGACCTACAAAATCCGGTGCATCACCGTGATATATTTCCATACCGAGAATATCCCATTCACCACCATTGGGACGAATTGTATGTCCCCATGGACCAATATTGGGAATATCTTTCGCGTTTTTATACAAAGGTTTAAGGGTATCGAAATACACGTTATCAGCTTCAATCATTAAAAGCGCCCATTTCATATCCTCATAGCTTTGATAACCCTCATGCCAATCGGGTGCATTTTCGTTTGACCACTCAATATTATACTCCATTGTGTCAATGACTGCCTTGGTAAGTTCGGGGGCGATACCAAGCAAATGGGCGTAAATCTTTTCTTGCGCATCAGCACTTACAATGAAGAAATTGGTTTCATACTTGTTACCGCTTTTCTTCATCAATGTTGCATCTACAAGAGAAGATAATTCTTCCTCCATATACGGCAGTGCAACACCGACCTCCATGGCCAATTCTTCTGCCGTTGCGGGATTTCTGTAAGCTGCGAGCAAAATATTTTTGCAAAGCAAACGCGAAATATAATTCTGCGGTTCATCGTTTTTTCCAACCATTCCATTCATAACAAACGAAATGTTTTCGGGATGATAACTGCGTTTTCCAAATTCTCTTGCCATATCCATACCTTCTTTCAATATTTCTCTTGCACGGAGAAGCCGAGACTTTACCGTGTTTGTCGGGAGCGAGAGCGATTCTGCAATCTCTCGAACGTTTCTGTTTTCGATGTAATAGGCAACGACAATGTTGCGATAATCGCTTTTGATGAACGCCAGCTCACGCCGAAGCAGAGCCATTTGCTCTGTATGTATCATTTCATCAAGGATATTTTCGCTTTCGTCTTCGATCTCATAATCGCTGATATCAGAACCGGTTAGCGACTCGTTTCGATTATGCTTTTCTTTTGCCCATACCGAATAACGGTTACGCGCGATCTGCCATACCCACGCCGAAAAGCTTGTTGGGATCGTGCCTTTATTCAAAGCCGTGATAATCTGGATCGCAATATTCTGCGTCAGATCTTCGGCTTCTGTGTTTTTGCCTGTTTTTTTCAGACAAAAGTAAAACAGCTTTTCCATATAGTGCTCGGCAAATTCATGGATAAGCCTATCACGCATTTCGTTCGTTTCTTGCATTTCCTCGCCTCCTTTCATTCATATAGTGTGGCATTTTTGAATTTGGGTGCATTCTTTTATAAAATTATATCATGAAATTGTGAATTAGTCTATGCGTTAGTCCGAATCTATCCAAAATGCTTTTGCATCTATGGCTTTGTAAATAAATTTTGAATGGGAAGGTTTTTTGAAAGGCTTCGGAAGGTGTGTGGCGGTTCGAATCTATCCACACATTTGGTGCTGTGGGAAATCTATATCAAAAAATGCATTTCGCCGGTTCGAATCTGTCTACAGACCCGAAATGCCCGAAATGCATCTACAAAATTTCAAAAAACTTC
>CALXUV010000077.1 GCA_944391815.1 uncultured Clostridia bacterium
TTTCTTTTCGGCAATTCTTTTTCATTATCCATTTGCATCACCTACACCATTATAACACAAATCGGCAGAGAAAACAAGTTCTCTGCCGATTTTTTGTGCCTGCCTATTTCTCCGCTAAAAATGCAGAAAGAACTTATTGACCTTGTTTTTTGTTGTATTTCTATAGTTTTTTTGGATCATATTTGGCGTCCGCACTTTGTAAAAGGTATGAGCTAACCATTAGTTTTATTAAGGAACGGTGATAATTTGTGTTTTTACCGTTTTCGGGTATTACCGATGAGTTTTTTCGTTCGAATGCTTTTTCGGTACTCATTTTGGTCTCAAATCAGCTTTGATTTTTGTACGGTTAGAAAGATTGTTGCCGATACTTTTACTTTTTTTGCCGTTTTCGGGTTTTACCGATGAGGTTTTTCCGATGAAATGATTTTTCGGTGCGGCTTTGTGTTTTGAATCAACCTCTTTTTTTCCTCGGCTTAAATGTTTGCCGGGGGCATTTTCACGGATTTTACCGTTTTCGGGTTTTATCAGCGCATCTTTTCCGTACCCGATAAGATCAGTTCTGCCTGCTTTTATCAATGCCTCTCGCACAAGTCCGGCATTTTCCGGTCTGTTGTATTGGAGAAGTGCGCGCTGAAGCTTCTTTTCTGAGTAATCACGCGCAACATATACCTTTTTACCGTCAAGCGGATTAATGCCGGTGTAATACATTACCGTTGAAGCGGTTCCGGGAGTAGGGTAAAAATCCTGTACCTGTTCGGGAGCATAGTTGTTTTCTTTTAGGTAAAGGGCGAGTTTTACGGCGTCATTTAGTGTTGAGCCGGGATGGCTTGACATAAGATAAGGCACGAGATACTGTTCTTTTCCCGCTTTACGGGTTAGATCGAAAAACTTTTTGCGGAACTTCTCATACACTTCAAAATCCGGTTTACCCATGCAGGCAAGAACTGCCGACGAGCAGTGTTCCGGTGCAACTTTAAGCTGTCCGGAAACGTTATCTCTGACCATTTTTTCAAAAAAGCTGTCGTTACCGTCGTAAATAAGATAGTCAAACCTTATACCGGAACGGATAAAAACCTTTTTGATTTTCGGCAGCTTCTCTATTTCGGAGATAAGCTGCATATATTCGGAGTGATCGACTTTGAGGTTTTTGCATGGCTTTGGCGCAAGGCATTTACGGTCGGCACACACACCGCATTTCAGCTGTTTGTCGCAGGCAGGATAACGGAAGTTTGCCGTCGGACCGCCTACGTCGTGTATATAACCTTTAAATGACGGCATCTCGGTGATTTTGCGGGCTTCTTCAACAACGCTTTCAATGCTCCTTGACCGTACCGTTCTTCCCTGATGAAATGCAAGAGCGCAGAAGTTGCAGGCACCGAAGCACCCGCGGTTGTGTGTAACCGAAAATGCTACTTCTTCAATTCCGGGAACGCCGCCGTTTTTTTCATACATAGGGTGGTATCTTCTCGTGTACGGAAGAGCGTAAACCCGGTCAAGCTCCTCTCTTTCAAGCGGAGGCATCGGTGGATTCTGAACAAGAAGTTTTCCGTCGTATTTTTCGCAAATCGCCTGTCCGTAAACGGAATCCTGGTTTTTGTACTGCACCCCGAAAGCTTCCGCATAATATTCCTTGTCGGTTTTCAGCAGATCGTAATCAAAAACTCCGGCGCAGGGATAATTCAGTTTATCCTCGGGGCTGCACATATATACTGTTCCGCGTACGTCCCTGATCTTTTTGACCGGAACGCCTTTGTCAAGCAGATGAGCGATTCTGGCAACAATTTTTTCTCCCATACCGTAAGTCAGTATGTCGGCTCTGCTGTCAACAAGTACCGAACGTCTGATTTTATCGGACCAGTAATCGTAGTGCGCAAATCTTCTGAGTGAAGCTTCAAGTCCGCCGAGAATTATCGGCACATCTCCGTAAGCTTCACGAATTCTGTTGCAGTATACAATGACAGCTCTGTCGGGTCTTAGCCCGGTTTTTCCGCCCGGGGAGTAGTAGTCAAAATTTCTTTTTTTCTTTGAAACGGTATAATGAGCGACCATGGAGTCAATGTTGCCCGAGCTTACGAGAAATCCGAGTCTCGGTTTGCCGAACCGCTTAAAATCCTCACATGACCTGAAATCGGGCTGTGAAAGCACCGCTACCCTGAAGCCCTCACTTTCAAGAACTCTTGTGATAATTGCCATTCCAAAGGACGGATGATCGACATAGGCGTCTCCGCATACATAGACAAAGTCGGGAATGCTCCAGCCGAGATTTTGCATTTCTTCTTTTGTGACGGGTAAAAATTTATCGGGAATCATATTAAAACCGTTTTCGCAAAGCGATTACCTTTACTGAATTTTAAAATAATTGCAAATGTTTTGATAGTAATCTTTGGTTTTTTTATATGCTTAAAGCTCAAAGCATTTGGCACAATTCGCATTGATTTTAAAATAATTATACATATTTAAACTCATCAAGTCAAGTGAAGATAAGAAAAAACTCCCGAAATAATACTGCACAAGGACTAAATATGTCAGCCGGAAAAATCTGAATATTATCGTTTTCAGAGTCCGGCGTAAGCCATAACCATCATGTGTGTCAAAGCAGAGGCTTCCTTTATTCCGCATCCCGGAAGAATATTTCCGGATATGAACTGCTGGAGAGGAGATGGCATTGAGTCAAGCAGCTGCACGTCAACCGCTTTTCCTTCGGTGGCAGAAGTGATTTTGGTCAGTTTTGAACCGCATAGAATCAGTCTTCCTTCTGTGCCTCCGATTTCAAGTATTCTCGGATAATGCTGGGAAACAAATCCTGTTTCGTTAACGGCTATTGCGCCATCCTTAAATCCCATTACCGTTACGGCATTGTCTTCCACGCCGTCTTTATTCTTTTCTTTTACATCCTGCCGGTCACAGCTTTGAGTGAAAACGGATGAGGCTTTAACCGGAAGACCGAGAAACCATTCTGTAATATACATTCCGTGTGCTCCGAGATCAATCATTGCACCCCCGCCGCATTCTTTCTGACTGTAAAAATGCGCAGGAAGCCAGTTTGCGATGCTTCCCGAATGGCAGTTTCTGAAACGAAGATAATTTATCTATCCGAGTTCTCCGCTGTCAGCGATATTTTTTGCCGTTAACATTGCACCGTCGTATTTCTGAACGAGTGATATTACAAAGTTTACTCCGTTTTTACTTACGGCATCTGCGATTTTTTCGCAGTCAGAGTCGGTCAGAGCCAGAACCTTTTCGGTAAAAATATGTTTTTTGGCTGCGGAAAGAGCCGTGATTACTGCAGTGTGAGACTCGGTCGAGGAGCATACGATCACTCCTTCGGCGTCGCTTCCGAGAAGCTGCTCGAAGCTTTCAAATTCACGCAGTCCGTGTTTTTCGGCAAAATCCCTGCGTCTTTCCGGATTTTCGTCGTAAACTCCCATTACGTCTGCCGACAGCTTTGCTTTTTCGGTATAATCTCCGGCGTGCACATGCCAGACTCCGCAAACAGCAATTTTCATTTTTAGATAACCCCTTTCGCTCGAAATTTTTTAATAAGTAAGAAATCTCAGATTTTATAAACTTGAATTTTTCGGTAATGCCGGAAAAAATAAATCCGGTCACAAATTTATACTATCATTTCAAGAAAAAGTATGCTATAATAAATTTGCCGTATAATATCGGAAATTTGTCATTTGGCGGAGTAATGTCATGAAAATTTACTATCAGGAAAAAGACAATCAGATCCTGCGGGATCTTGGGATTCAGTTTATGAAACAAAATACGGGAAAAAAGAGCTATGGCACGCTTGCACATATACATGATGCAATAGAGCTGATACTGATAACAGAGGGCGTATTCCGTGCTGATATAAATACAAGTGTCTGTATGGCGGAAAAGGGTGACATACTGCTTTTCAGGTCAAACACAATACACAGTATATACAATGTGGAGGACAAGGAAAACAGTTACCACGTTGTAAAAATCAGCATGGATCTTATAACGGATATTTCTTCAAAAGAAATGAGCAGTGAATATGCGCTGCGTTTTCTTATCAGCGAACCCGGAAGCAAGAATATCTGGAAGAAGGGTGACGACGGCTACGATATCATAAGAGCCGGTTTTGACGAGATAGCGTCGGCGTGCGGTATGTGCCGTGACATTGCTCTGAAAATAGGTGCGGCGAAGATCATTCTCGGTATACTGCTTTCCGAGGGAGAGAAAAGCGGACACTGTCCGCTTAAATCAGAAAACCCGGTAAGCGAACTGATATACAAAAGTATAGTGCTGATTAACGAAAGATTTGATACTGACCTTTCAGCCCTTGATATTTCAAAGGAACTTAATCTGAGCTACAGTTATTTTTCAAGAATGTTCAAACGTATAACCGGTAAGAGTTTTCGGGAATATCTGAATATGACAAGAATCAACCGCGCACATCAGATGCTTCTTACAACAAATAAATCGGTAACCGAAATTTCATCTGCCTGCGGTTACAATAATGTTTCGCATTTCATTGCTACTTACAGACAGATAAAAGGCATAACGCCTAAGAGTGCAGGAAAAAAATCTGAAAAAAACACTTGACAAATACCCCTCGTGGGTATATAATGTATACAGATACCGGTAGGGGGTATACTGTATACCAGTAAAGCCGGAGCTTTCCGGCTTTTTTCAGGTTTGAAACTGAAAAAACGATATAACCCTCATAAACCGCAACTTAAAACAGAAGGGAGAAAGTATAAAAATGAGCACTGATAAAAACTGCGTATGTAATTGCGGGCGGAAAAAAGAAAGAAGCGCAGAGGAATACAAAAAACTCAGTAACAGACTAAGCAGAATAGAAGGTCAGCTCAGAGGCATAAAGAAAATGCTCGAAGGAGACGCTTACTGTATAGACATACTTACTCAGACAGCCGCGGCAAGTGCTGCACTCAAAGCCTTCGGAAGGGAACTTCTTGAAAACCATATCCGAAGCTGCGTAATCAACGACATAAGAAACGGTGAAGACGCAACGGTCGAAGAATTAATAGTAACAATAGAAAAGATGATGAAAAACTGAGGCAGAAAATGAAAAAGTTTGATATCAGCGGAATGAGCTGTGCGGCTTGCAGTGCCAGAATAGAAAAAGAGGTTTTGAAACTCGACGGAGTTACCGAATGTAAAGTAAACCTGCTGAGTAATTCAATGTCAGTTTCAGGCAGCTGCGATTCCGGAAAAATAATCGAAGCAGTTGAAAGAGCCGGATACGGAGCGTCGGAGGAGAACGTAACGCCGTTAAAATCGCGCGATAACACTGCGCTTAGTAAAGATAAAGAAATTCATTCCGAAAAGTATAAAATTGCGGTAAGGCTTGCGATGTCTGTTTTCCTGACGCTTATTCTTATGTATGTTTCGATGGGACACAGTATGCTTGGTTTGCCGCTACCCGGATTTCTGAGCAGAAATCCCGTGAGTAGGGCAATGGTACAGATGCTTCTCTGCATCAGCGTAATGATTATTAACCGTAAGTTTTTTATCAGCGGAACAAAAGCGGCTATCCATCTTTCTCCGAACATGGATACTCTGGTTTCCATGGGATCTTTTGCGGCATTTGCGTACAGCATATATATTCTTTTTGTAATTTCGGACGCTCAGAATATCGGGAACGCTTCTGAGGCAATGAGACTTTCTCATGAGCTTTACTTTGAAACTTCCGCTATGATTCTTACGCTGATTACAGTCGGCAAACTTCTTGAGTCGATAGCAAAAGGGAAAACTACGGATGCACTCAAAGGACTTATGTCTTTGGCTCCGGAAAATGCACTGCTTGTAAGTGAAAGCGGATTAAGCGAAGTTCCGGCACAAACCCTGAAAGTCGGGGATATAATTGCGGTAAAACCTGGGGCGTCGGTACCGGCTGACGGAATTATCATTGAGGGAGAAACGGCTGTAAACGAGTCGGCACTGACCGGTGAAAGCATACCCGCAGAAAAAAAGGAGGGCGACAAAGTAGCCGCCGGAACAGTCAATACCTATGGATATATAAAGTGCAGAGTTACCGGAGCCGGGCAAGACACCGCTCTTGCCCAGATTATCCGTATGGTAAGCGACACACAGCTGACAAAAGCGCCTGTTTCAAGAGTTGCAGATAAAGTATCCGGGGTTTTTGTTCCGTTTGTCCTCTTGGTTTCGGTTATTACATTTGCGGTCTGGATGATTTCAGGACAGAATGCGGGCTTTGCGGTTGAGAGGGCGATTTCGGTACTGGTTATCAGCTGTCCGTGTGCACTCGGACTTGCCACGCCTGTTGCAATCATGGTAGGAAGCGGGGTTGCGGCACGCAGAGGTATACTTTTCAAAAATGCAGAAGCTCTCGAAAAAACAGGCAAAATAAAAACGGTAGTTCTTGATAAAACCGGAACGGTGACAAAAGGAGTACCTTCTGTAAGCAATATTTATCCGGCTGACGGTCATACCGAACAGTCTCTCGCCGAACTTGCATATCTTCTCGAAAAAAACAGCGAGCATCCGATAGCCAAAGCTGTTGTAGCGGCGACGGAAAATCCGCAGTTTTCCGGTAAAGAAGTATTCCGTTTCAAAGCGGTATCCGGACTCGGAGTAACGGCAACAGTTGATATCGGAGGAGAGCTTAAAGAGTGCAGAGCCGGCAATCTGAAATTCGTAAGCGAAGTTGTTTCTTTGCCGCAAAAGGCATCAGAGCTTGCCGAAATTGAGTCGGGACAGGGTAAAACCGTGCTGTTCTTCTGCTGTGAAAAGGAATATGTCGGAATGATAACGGTCTCCGACGGTCTTAAAAGCGACAGTGCAGAGGCAATTGATACACTGAGAAAATCCGGACGAAGAGTAATAATGCTCACCGGAGACAGCGTCGGAAGCGCTGAAGCGACAGCGGCAAAGGCAGGTATCAGTGAGGTAATAGCCGGCGTGCTTCCCGGAGGAAAAAAGGATGCGATTGACAAGCTGGTAAGCGAGGGAAATGAGGTAATAATGGTAGGTGACGGCATAAACGACGCTCCTGCGCTTACTTCCGCTACTGTAGGAATTGCTATAGGTGCGGCTACCGACATTGCAGTTGATTCAGCGGACGTTGTTCTTATGAAAGACGGGCTTGGCGGAGTTAACGAGGCGATAACAGTCAGCCGCAGAACTCTCGGCAATATATACGAAAATCTTTTCTGGGCTTTCTTTTACAACGTTATCGGTATACCCGTTGCCGCCGGAGTATTTTACTTTTCACTTGGTATAAAACTCAGTCCGATGATAGGCGCAGCGGCAATGAGTCTTTCGGGCTTTTGTGTGGTAATGAATTCGCTCAGGCTTAATCTGATGAAAGTCGGCGGAAAAACCAGCAAATCAAAATCAGAAAATAAATCAAAAGGAGAAAAAAACAGTATGGAAATCAAAATGAAAATCAAGGGAATGATGTGTGCTCACTGTGAGGCAAGGGTAAAAAAGGCAATTGAAGAGCTGCCCTTTGTAAAGAAAGCCGAAGTCAGTCACAAAAAAGGAACTGCAGTAATAACCGTAACCGAAGCAGGTCATGAAAAAGAAATTGCCGAGGCGGTGGAAAAACAGGGATATACGGCAGAAATATAATTTCGGGGCAGTAAAATAAGCTAAATAATACGGAAAAGCAAAGTCTGTAAAACAATAAGTAATTTTCATTCAGTAATATCACAGAAAAAAACAAAAACCGGATTGCCGCATTTTGAAATGCCTGAAAACATTTTCAGACAAGTCATATAAGTGCGGCAATCCGGTTTTATTTTCCAATCAATTCACAAACGCTGTCCGACAGCGACATTAAGTAAAAAACGTTTTCTGTCCGATTTAACCGGTTAAACACAGTTATTTTACTTGGATGCTTTGCGTATCGGATTTTTGAAGTAAGAAACCGGATTTCTTGTTTTTATGGTCAATTCCGGAATAATTTTGTCAGCCGGTTTTATAAAGTTTAACTTCGGAAAAAATTTGACGCTTACGTTTTTAAATCGGTTTTCGGGTTTTGTCTAAGGTATCCGGGACATCACCTTTTTTACTGCCGGAAGAATCTGTAAGGCATAAGCCCGTCCTTTAAAAAATAAACAAGGAGAATACAGGTAAGAAAAATCTGCAAAAGTATCCGGATGTTTGATTTTTTTTCACAGACTGAGGCGTTTGCAAGCAGAATTATACCGAATACCGAAAAATACATGCTGACGCGAAACATTTCGGCAATTATAACTGAAAACAGCTGGAATATCAGGCCGACAAAATAAATGTTGTAAAGTATAACACTATGAGGTTTTCTGGCAATAAGCTGACCTGAATAGCTAAGCGAGTACAAAAATACGGCGGCTTTTATAATAAATCCGGAAATACTGAGAACCGATGCGTTTCCGCCGAAATATCCCTGATATCTTGTTATGTCTATTACCTTTGAAAGTAAAAACAAAAACTGCGTTCTGAAAAACAAAACCGTAATAACCGAAACTGTCAGAACGGAAAAATGGATGATTCCGGGTTTCATCTTTGAAAACGGAAGAGCTAACAGAAAAATCAGTGCGGTCTGGTGAAAAAGTCCTGCGATAAGCACCATGGCGACAAATTTCAGATACTTTTTGTCTTTAAGAAAAGGATAAGAAAGAATAATAAACGAGAGAGCCAGAACCTGCCTGAGTGCGCTGAGAGAAAAAGCAAAATCTCCGAGACAAATAAAAGCAAGTATGCTTATAAGTGGCATTTCGGACTGTGAAATTATAAGTCTGCCGAGCGCAAAGAAATAAAATGCGGCTACAAAAATAAGCCAGATACGGAAGCAGTAAAAAGTTTTTGAAAATAACCAGCTTACAATGTAGTATACCGGATCCTTCTTCTGAAAAGCTTTGCTCAGCATTTCATCAAACCCGTAATCTCTCATTTGTTCAAAAACCGACATATATCCCTGTATGTCTGCCCCGACGGAAACATCCCTTAAAGAGGTAATAAGCAGAAGCACGGAAAGAGAAATAATCACGTATTTTTTTTTGCCGCATGCGCTTTTTGAGCCAAGCGCAATATAAAGTATAATTATCAGCGCAAGGTAAAGCTCAATTATTCCCATCTGGATTTACCTTTCCCGAATCAAATGTATTCTACGTTATAGCATAAATGGAAATACTTCAGTTTATTCAGAAAAAGCAAAAAAACAGGTGGCGGTCAGAAAAGTTGTATTTCTATGGGTTTTGTGATTCCTTGTGAAATGAGTGAATAATTTTCCGAAAAATCTTTTCCTTCGGTAATAAAAATCGTCGGCCCGTCTTTTTGCCGGGAATAAAAAAACGCCGTTTTAAAAAAAAAAAAAACAACCGAACCGGTTCGGCTTTAAAAACCGTAACCGAGTGTCGGCTGTTTCAGGCGAGAACTTTTTTCAGATGGAGCAGTATTTTCTGCTCCTCTCTTGAAACCTTGACCTGGGTTATCCCGAGTCTTTTTCCGGTTTCGCTTTGGGACATATCTTTGAAATATCTGAGAAGTATGATTTTTTGCCAAAGTCCGGGCAGAGTTTTTATTGCCTGGTAAAGGGCGAGTTTATCGGTTATTTTGTCAACTGTAAGACCGTCGTCGGAAAGCTTGCTTTCTATGGTTGGGCTTTCAGGATCGTCGCCTGTCGTCTGATTTATTGATATAACGCCGGAAAGAGAGTCAAGCGACTGCGGGATTTCCTCAACCGGAATTCCGGTTATCTCCGAAAGCTCGGTAAGATGCGGTTCTCTGCCGTTTATCTTTATAAAATCTTCCTTTGCCTGCATAAGTATCATGCCGTTTTTCTTAATATTCCGGCTGACTTTGACCGGACCGTCGTCACGGAGAAATCTCCGGATCTCACCCATGATCAAAGGTACGGCATAAGTTGAAAATACGGTACCGTATCCGAAGTCGAAACTTCTTGCGGCCTTGATCATACCGATAACACCTATCTGTACGAGATCTTCAAACTCGGTACCCCTGCCGGTAAATCTGGACGCGATTTTCCGGACCAAAGGCATATTTTGCTGTACGAGGACATCAAGAGCACGACTGTCCCCGTTTTTGATGGAATTCAGCAGATCTGAATTTTCGCACTGACAATCAATACTCACGACTACCTCCTGTCAGATTGTTTTCGGATCGACCGAACAGAAATTAAAGGGTGAGAATTTCTTTGTCATGATCACAGTGGTACCTTTGCCGAGCCCCGATATAACTTTAAGATCATCAGTGAAGCTCTCCATTATTGAAAAGCCCATACCGCCTCTTTCACCGCTCGGATCGCCGGAATAAAGCGGAGTCATGGCAAGAGCGATATCTTCTATCCCGCACCCTTTGTCTCTTACTTTGATTACCAAAGTCCTGTTTTCCAGTATTTTGCAGGATATGTAAACTTTCCCGGTTCCCGAGTCCCTGTAACCGTGAACGATGGCGTTGGTTACCGCCTCTGAAACGGCGGTTCTTATATCGGAAAGCTCTTCAAGAGTCGGGTCCAGTTGAGCACAGAATGAAGCAACGGCACACCGTGCGAAACTTTCATTTTCGGAAACGGCTGAAAAGACAAGCTCGGTTTCGTTAATGACTTTTTTCATAGCTAAAATTCCTTTCGTTATTAAGTCAGTTGTTTTTCCGGTGAATGATGGGGATTATTTTATCACTGCCTGCCATACGAAGCACTTTTTCGGCACCCGGGGAAGGGTTTACGATTTTCAGTACGCTGCCCGCTTCTTTTGCGTGAGTGTAACGGCCGAGAATAAGGCCGAGTCCGGAACTGTCCATAAAACCGACGTTCCGGAGGTCAATTAAAACCGTCCCCGCCTTGCATTCCAGAATCCTAAGGTCAATTTCCTCTCTTGCGGCTTTTGCCGAATGGTGATCGATCTCACCCGAAAGAGTGATTTTCAGCACATTGTCGGAAAACTCATATTTAGCTGTCAGAACTTCCATAATCCGAATTTCCTTTCTTAGTAACAGACACTGAATGAATTATACAAAATATGAAAGGTAAAAAATGTCATAAAAAGTCATGTCGAAAAATTTTTGCAATTCTCTTGCTTTTTCATACAATGTAATGTATAATGTTTCCAGTAATAAAAGCAGGTATTGAGAGGCTCAAATGAACAACTATATATTCGGTCCGGCAGATATACTTTTGCCGAAAAGCAACTTTGAAAAATGGTCGGTGATTGCGTGCGATCAGTTTACATCCAGCCCTGAATATTGGGAAAGGGTGGCGGATGCGGTTGGCGCAGCACCGTCTACGCTTAAACTGATACTGCCGGAGGTTTATCTCGGAAGAAACAGGTTTGAGGAAACCGTCGATCGCATAAACTGCGAAATGAATAACTACCTTGAAAACGGAATATACAATGTTTATCCGGATGCTTTCGTGCTCGTTAAGCGAAAGCTCGGCAACGGGAAAATAAGATATGGGATAGTCGGTTGTGCAGACCTTGCGCAGTACGATTACTCGGAAAATTCGAAATCAAGGATAAGGGCGACGGAAAAGACCGTTGTCGAGAGGTTGCCGGTGAGAATAAAAATTCGTGAAAATGCATCCACCGAGCTTCCGCATACACTTATGCTGATAGACGACGCTCAGAAGAGTATAATAGAACCGCTTGCCGAAATAGCGGAAAGCGGGAAAATGCAGGTTCTGTACGATTTTGAGCTTATGCTGGGCGGAGGACACCTTACCGGTTATCTTGTACCACGGGAGATGAATGACGATATTTGTCGGAAAATAGAAAATCTCGGTGAAAAACACGGAGGAATGACTCTTGCTGTCGGGGACGGAAACCATTCGTTTGCGAGTGCCAAAGAATGCTATGAGCAAACCCACAGTGCGGAAAAGAGATATTCGCTCTGTGAAATTGTAAATCTCCACAGCGACGCTCTTGAATTTGAACCGATTTACAGGACGGTTGAAAACGTTGATCCGGAAAACCTTGCCGCAGAATTTACGGATTTTCTGAAAGAAAACGGCGCAGAGGTTTCGACTGTTGCGACAAAACCCGGATTTCAGAAAATAACATTGTTAAGCGGAATGATTTACAGGGATTTTTATATTTACAATCCTCCACATTCTCTTGAGGTCGGAACAGTTCAGATGTTTCTGGATTTTTACAAAGAAAAACACCCCGGGATTTCTGTTGACTACATCCACGGCACTGATGAGGTCAAAAGGATAGCATCCGGGGAAAGAAAATGCGGTTTTCTGTATATGGGAATCGGAAAAAATCAGCTGTTTTCCGCAATTGAAAAAGACGGAGTTTTGCCACGCAAGACCTTTTCGATGGGATCGGCAAAAGACAAAAGATACTATACCGAGGCGAGAAGAATCATAAAATAACGGAGTAAAGAGAGTTTATATGAAAGGACTTTTTATCTGCCACCCCGATTTTTCAAAGCTCAAACCGCTTGAAGTTTTCCATAAGGAGATGGAAAAACCGGTCGGTTACTCCCATCCCGAGGAGCTTAAAAACAAACACATTCTTTTCAGAAAAAAAGCATTTTTGAATGTTACGGGTAACGCCGTTCTGAAAATAACAGCTGACGACTACTTTAAACTTTACATCAACGGAAAATTTGTAACCCAAGGACCGGCTCCCGGTTATCCGAGTCATTATTATTACAACGAAATCGACGTTACGGGTTACGTCAAAAGCGGAGAAAACACTTTTGCAGTGCACACCTATTACCAAGGGCTGATAAACAGAGTCTGGGTTTCAGGTGACCTCAGATGCGGAATGCAGATGTCTCTTGACGTTGACGGTAAAACAGTTCTGGAAAGCGACGAAACTTTCAGATGCTGTTATCACAGCGGATACACTTCATGCGGAAAGTTCGGATATGATACTGCGTTTGCAGAATGCTACGACGGCCGTGCGCCTGAAATTGATTTTTTCCTTCCGGAATTTGATGACAGCTACTGGGTTAACGCTGCTGTGCGGGAATATACCGATTACAGTTTTGTAAAACAACCGACACCTCAGCTTGAAATTTATCAGATGGAACCTGAAAAACAGGTCAAAGACGATAACACGGTCAGACTTGATTTCGGCAGAGAAACGGTAGGTTATCTTAACGCAACGGTAAAAGGAAAAAGCGGAGATACGGTTTGGCTGAAATTCGGCGAAGAGCTGAATGATGACGGCAGTGTTCGCTGTGAGATGCGCTGTAACTGCAATTACACAGAAAAATGGCTGCTTTCAGGTCAGACCGACACTCTTATGCAGTATGACTACAAAGCGTTCAGGTACGCCGAGATTATTCTTCCTAAAGGAGCAGAACTGATTTCGGTTTCAATGACCGTGAGGCATTATCCTTTTCAGAAGAAGGCGCAGTACAGAGTAAAAAGTTCTGAACTATCCGATATAATCGAGCTTTGTCTTGATACGGTAAAGTACGGCACTCAGGAAGGCTATGTTGACTGCCCGACAAGGGAAAAGGGGTCATATCTCGGAGATATCTCAATTGCGGGGCGTGCGCAGGCAATTGCGACCGGCGATTTTTCGTTGATAAAAAAAGCCGTGAAAGATTTTTGCTTTTCGTCATTTGTATGCCCGGGACTTCTCAGCTGTTCAACGTGTTCGCTGATGCAGGAAATTGCCGATTATTCGCTTCAGTTTGCCGGTCAGGTTTTGTGGATATACAAAAGCGACGGAGATATGGATTTTCTGAAACAGACTGAGCCGTATGTCACCGGAGTTTACCGCTATTTTCTGAAATATGCGGATGAAAGCGGACTCATTTCCGGCGTGACGGAAAAATGGAATCTCGTTGACTGGCCTGATAACCTGCGCGACGGATACAGTTTCCCTCTCACCAAACCGATAGGTAAGGGAAAACACAATGTTATAAATGCTTTCTGGTACGGATTTCTGCGTGATATTGACGAAATTTACGGTATTCTCGGTAAAGAAAAGACCGGTTTGACCGGCAAAGTAAAGCATTCTTTTTACGAGAAATTCTATTGTCATGAAGAAAATCTGTTTTGTGACAGTGCAAAAGACGAGAGTGACGGACGGCATTTTTCCGTTCATTCAAATATATTGCCGCTGCTGTTCGGCATGACGGACGGAAAAACAGAAATCCAAGAGAGCATAGTTAATCTGATTAAAAACAAAAAACTCTCCCGTATGGGAGTATATATGGCTTATTTTGCATTGGCGGCACTGATAAAAGCCGGAGAACGTGAGCTTGCCGAAAAAATGGCAACCGACGAAGGATGTTGGAAACTTATGCTCAAAGAGGGTGCGACGACTGCTTTTGAAGCATGGGGAAAGGATCAGAAATGGAATTGCAGCCTGTTTCACCCGTGGGCAACCGCGCCGGTGGTTGTGTTCGCCGAAAATGCGCTTATTTACTAATACTTCCGGGTTCGTTAAATCGGAAGTTTACGGTATTCAGGATAAACGAATTTGCCGGCGACAAAGGAGCTTTTGCCGTGGAAATTTCAGGATCCCGTTTCCGGGTTTTATGGATCGTATGGCCACATTGTTCAGCAGACATTTTGAATTTCCCGGAAAAAAATCGCACTTTTTGAATCATAGTCAATCTTTTGCGGCGCATTGCAAGTCCTGTCATGTACAATAAAACTGTTGGATTTTAAAAAGATATCAGCAAAAACAAGCGGAGGAAGATTTATGGAAAACAGTTACAGAAAAGTAAAAAGATATCTTCAGATTCTTGCCGAAAATATTTACTCGGGCAGGAGAAAGATAGAAGAAGTTTCGGTGTGTCCTTCCGGATATAAAACCGATAACACCCCGCCGGCGCTTTCGGAATTCAAGCCGTACGTACCGGGAAGCGAATGGGGAAATGGCTGGGACAGCCACGCATGGTTTCATTTTAACCTGTCTGTCCCACAGGATATGAGAAATAAACCGGTAAGACTCAAAGTAAGCACCGACAGAAGAGGCTGGGATGCAGATAATCCCCAGTTTATATGTTACATAAACGGTAAAATGCGTCAGGGACTTGACACCAACCATATGTACGTTTTCATCGATGAAAACGAGTATGATTCCGACGTGTTCCTTTACGGATATACAGGTCCGAGGATTGAGAAAACAAAATTTTTTGCGGAAATCGTAAACGTAAATACCGTGGTCGAGAAGCTCTACTATGATATAAGAGTTCCTTTTGAAATGCTTGACTACCTCCAACCCTACTCCGAAGAATATGCTGAAATCCTTGCTCACCTTGACACTGCGTTATCCATGCTTTCGCTTTACACCGTTCCGGGAGAGGAATTCATTCGCTCTGTCGAAATGGCAAGCGAGTATATGGATAAAGAGTTTTACAGCGGATACTGTTGCAGACAGCCTTCAACTACCGTCTGTATAGGTCATACTCACATAGACTGTGCATGGAAATGGACGCTTAAGCAGACCAGGGAAAAGGTTCAGCGTTCTTTCTCCACCGTAATCGAGCTTATGAAACGCTATCCTGAATACAAATTCATGTCTTCGCAGGCGTTTCTTTACAAAAACCTGAAAGAAGAAGCTCCTGAGGTTTACAATCAGGTGAAAGAAATGATAAAAGCGGGCAGATGGGAATGCGAAGGAGCCATGTGGGTTGAAGCTGACTGCAATCTTTCGTCGGGAGAAAGTCTCGTACGTCAGGTAATGTACGGAAAACGGTTCTTTAAAGACGAGTTCGGCGTTGACAGCAAGGTGCTTTGGCTTCCGGACGTTTTCGGTTACTCGGCGGCTCTTCCGCAGATACTCAGAAAATGCGGAGTAGATTGGTTTGTAACCTCAAAAATAAGCTGGAACGATACGAACACAATGCCTTATGATACATTCAAGTGGTACGGAACAGACGGAACGCCCATAAATACATATTTCATCACCTGTCAGGACAGAGACAGAGGAGAGCCGTCAAGGTTTGCTACGTACGTCGGACATACCGGTTCGAAAATGATAGCCGGAACCTACAACAGGTATAAACAGAAGGAACTCAGCAGAGAGGCGCTTCTCACTTTCGGGTACGGTGACGGAGGCGGAGGACCTACCGCCGAGCATCTTGAAATGGCGAGGAGAACTGCAAAAGGCATTCCCGGGGCACCGAATGCAGAAATGGGCTTTGCTTATGACTTCCTGAAAAGGCTTGAAAGCAGGATAGACGGAAGTAAATATCTGCCGGAATGGAGAGGCGAGCTTTACCTTGAATTCCACCGCGGAACATATACAACAATGGCAAAGAACAAGAAAAATAACCGCAGAAGTGAATTTCTTTATCAGGATGCCGAGCTTCTGGCGACAATCCGTAAGAATTTTTCCGGAGCTGAGTTCCCGAAAGAACAGCTACACAAGGGCTGGGAAATGATTCTGGTAAATCAGTTCCACGACATTATCCCGGGTTCGTCAATCAAAGAGGTGTACGACCAGAGCGACATAGACTACGCCGAAATATCACGCATAGGAAGCTCAGTCATAAGCGATGCCAAAAATTACATAGCCTCATCGCTTGCAAAGGATTCAGGATATGTTGTTTTCAATCCTCATTCGTTTACCGGCGACGGAATGGTAACGGTCGATGGAAAAAGCGCTTATGTGACGGGAATTCCTTCAAAGGGATATGCCTGCCGCAGAAATTTCAAAACCGACAATGCGGTTACCTTTGAAAACGGCGTTGCCGAAAACACCTTCTTCCGCATCACATTTGATTCCGATATGCAGATAGTTTCAATTTATGACAAGGAAAACGGCAGAGAGGTTCTTAAATCCGGCAGTACCGGAAATCAGCTCAGAGTTTATGCCGATTATCCCGATACGTACGATGCATGGGAATGGCAGGAATATTCGGCTGAAAACTACTTAACTGTTACCGGTTATGACAGTGCCGAAGTAGTGGATGACGGCGCGAGAAAGGGAATAAGAACGGTAAGAAAATACAACAAGTCAGTCATAAAGCAGACGGTATGGCTCAGCGATGAAGAAAGAAAGATAGATTTTGATACCGAAGTTGACTGGCATGAAAAGCATGTTATGCTGAAAAGTGCGTTTGATGTTGACGTTCATTCGGATAAGGCGACATATGAAATTCAGTTCGGAACGATAGAAAGACCGACACACCGTAATACGTCATGGGAAAGAGCTAAATTTGAGGTTTGCGCACAGAAATATGCCGATCTTTCCGACGGCGGCTACGGAGTCAGTATCATAAACGACTGCAAGTACGGTCATGATATTCATAACGGAGTAATGCAGATATCGCTTCTCCGTTCCGCAACGGATCCGAATCCGGATGCTGATCAGGGACATAATGCTTTTGTTTATTCACTGTGCCCGCACAGCGGAACACTGTCAGACAGCGATACAGCAAAATATGCGTATTACCTTAACTATCCGATGACAGCGGTTAAGGCTATGGGCTCGGAGTCGGTAATACCGGAAATTTATTCGGCAGTCAGCATCGACAGAGAAAATGTGATATGCGAAACAGTTAAAGAAGCAGAGGACGGAACTGCAACCGTTATACGACTCTATGAGTACAGAAATATTTGCGGAGAAATTGAAATCAGCGTTTCGCTTGATGCTGAAAAATGTTATCTTTGCGATATGATGGAAAATGAAATTGAGGAGCTTCCTATCACAGACGGAAAGATAAAAACAAAAATCAAAGGTTTCGAAATAATTACCTTAAAACTTGTTTAATAAATAATAAATCTCCCGCCCACGCGGGAGATTTTGTTATATGAATTTGAAAATTAAATGAAAAGCTTATTTTATTTCTGAAAAACAAATCAAAGTGATGTAAAAGAAAAATTCATCTGATAAAAACAGAGAAATATGTAAAGTGTAGCCCCTTCTCTGACTTTTTGTTTTAGTTTGTCGTATGAATGCTTGTTCATTGTCATTGCAGTTACGGACGGAAGGAGGTATATTCTGCTGTCGGGCAGTTCCTGTTCGCAGTAACAAAAATCTATGTCGAGCCCCGCCTGCCTTGAAAGTATATATGTTACATTTGCTATTCCCCAGTGATCCTGTCCCTGTGAAAGTATACACACCGCATCAGATTTTTTCGGTGGCAGATCGATACCGGAAGAGTTTAAAAATTCCGAGAAACGTTTCATTTCGAGCAGCATGGGTTTGGGCTTTCGGTTTATGTCAAGCATTCCGAGCTCTCTTTCACACATATTCCAGTCATACGGCGGCGCTGACAGCATACTTTGTTCGTTTGCGCATCACCAGAGAAGACCGGGGGAGCCGTTTGCCCAGTTTGAAAACAGGTTAAGCCGCATAAAACCGGCTGTTTGTTTATCGTCTGCAATCATTGGTCCCATTCCGCCTATTTCTTCTACAAGACAAGGCTTTCCTGAAACGGTAGAGTAGTAATGCGTCTGAGCAGTTGCGTGCATCAGCGTTCTTGTGGAAGTCAGCGGAGCCACACGGCAGTGCTCAACCCAGAACGGGTAAGGATGAGTGCAGAGCATGTCGGTAAGCTCGCCCTGATCCTGGATTGTCCAGCTGCCTTCCGGCACAAGCGAGTGCATGCCGGAAATAATAATTCTTTCGGTGTCGGCAGAACGTATGGCGTTTGTGATAAAGGCGGTCCAGCTGTAGGCCTCTTCCTCTGAGGCGGCATTTCCCATGCAGTTGCATTCGTTTCCGAGGTCCCAGGCGTAAATGCAGTTACGGTTTTTGAATTCCGATACGAATCCTTTTATGAAAAGGTGTTGAAGTTTAAGTGCCGGCGGATCACATCCCAAAAGAAATTTTTCGCTCATTTTCAATAATCCTGACAATTTTGTAAATATCAAATATTAAATGTTTTGAAATCAATAATGACACCATTCCCGACAGAGTATTTCGGTTGCAGAATATTCTGTTTTACAGTACCGGTTTTATACCCTATGAAAGCTGATAAAAAACTTAACTTATCTTTTCATAAAATCTGCTGCCGCAAATTTTTGCGGCAGCAGAAGAAGAAAAGTGAAAGTTCGCTTGACAAGATTTTAACGAGAGTATAATTCTTTTAATAACGTATTTGACCTTGCATTCGGGGAAAATTCTTCCGTCAGAAAGCTTGTCGCAGTGTAGCAAGTAGTTAACTTCCGCTTCCGTCAAAGCAGCGCAGAATTAAAATCAGCTATTTTAACAGCAGAACTGACGATGCAGGAAGAACTACTTTTTCTTTTTGAATAAGCCCTTTATCTTGTCTCTTAACCCTACAAAGAATGCTTTTATTTTTCCAAATATTTTTTTGAAGAAAGCCGATTTTCTCGAAAGTTTTTTACGCATTTCGTTATAAACTTCGACTTCGTCTTTTTTCTCGGTAAAATAAACAGTCATATCGGTAATTTCCTGTTGACCGTCCTCCGTTGTCACGACTTTTTTATTTTCGTTCGGCTTTGACTTTACTATAAAATAATCTTCTGTGCGTACCGGCAGTGATTTTTCTCTGAGACGTTTTTCGCAAAATTCCCTGAACACTGCGTAAATAAAAGCGAAAACAGGTATACCAAGCAATATTCCAACCAGACCGAAAAGTCCGCCCATTACAACTATCGCAAAGAAAACCCATATTGCAGCGAGTTTGTCCCGGCTTCTGCCGGCATTCAGGAACGGCTCAATATAATTGGAATCGATGATATTCAGCAAAACGGTGATTATCAGGAAAACAAAGGCGTATCTGAAATCAATAATAAGCATTATGATAAATCCGGCTGAAATACCGAACAAAGGGCCTATGAACGGGAAAAGCGAACATATTCCCATAAGCAGGGCAAGTAGCACAGTCAGTGGTGTCTGGAAGACAGCAAGGCAGACAAAGACAAGCACTCCTATGATAATGCCGTCGAGAATCCTGACGATAATGTAATCCCTGAATATATTCTTAGCTTTATTTGTGAGCCATGCGACCTTTGTATAAGTTTTTTCCGGCAGCCAGGCTTTAAGAATGTGCTTTATTCTCGCAATGTGTTTATTTTCACCAAGCAGGAAATAAAGCGAAAGGAACAGACCGATAATAAAGTTTTTGGCTTCGGTAATTACAGTCATTGCGGAGGAGATGAAACCGGGGAGAGAATCGGTAACGGCCTTTCCCAAAGCTGATAGGATACTGTCGAAAAGCTCACGGACGTCCTGCTTTACAGAGCTTGAGTTGGCGGATAAAACAAATCCGTTACTGTCCCGCAGAGTAAGAGCAAATACGTTATCGGTGATATTTTTCCGTAAATCAGGGACGATATCGTAGTAAACATAAACATATTCACCGCTTGTTTCACCGATAAACTCTGCGGTTTTATTCTGAAATGCATTTATATAATCGAGCAGGCTCAACCTGAAAGTGTCATAGTTTGCAATGATTTCCGGTATGACCGCAACTGCAAAAAGAACAACTATTGCAATGACAGTAACATAGACTATAATAACGCTCAGAAAATGACGGAAACCTGCTTTTTTCTCTTTTTTGTTTCTGAGAATTCTGTTTTCAGTGAATTTAACAAGAGGGTGGAGCAAAAAAGTTATGGCAAATCCGTATATTATCGGCTTAATGACCTCAAAAACGTAAGAGAAAAGTGTGGGAAAATAACTGATATTTACCCCGATAATAACGCAAACAACCGCAAACAACGCCACTATCAGGACGTATGCGGCGATGGTGTTACGTTTTTCGTTCGGTTCAAAAAACTTCACGGCTTATTCACCTCCCGGTCGTCGTCAGGAGCAGTGAGGTTAGCCTGAGAATTATCCGGATCGCGTTTTTGCGAACCGTTTCCGGTGCTGTCAGAATCGTTATTATCAGTATTTACTTTCGGATTTTCACCTGCATTTTCCTGAAAAGATATTGAGAGGTTCTTTGATTTTTGAAAACGGAATCTTTTTTTGCCGGCATCTGAGTCGGTAAATTCATTTTCTTCCGGATTAACGTTATCTGTCGCTATTTCATTTTCTTTATCCGACGGCTTGTCATTTTCCGACACATTCGGGATATCGGGGGCAGTGGGGTTATCTGAAGTGTCTGATTTATCGGAATCTGTTGAACTATCAGGATCTGTTGAACTATCAGAATCTGTTGAAATATCGGAATCTGTTGAATTATCGGAATCGTCTGATTTACAGGAATCTGATAAATTACCGATTTCATCCGATTTACCGGAGTGACTTTCATTCGGTTTGTCTGAGTCGCCGTCATTCCGGGAATTTTGCTCATCCTCTGTCGACGATGGGTCCGAATTTTCGGAGGACGGGTTATCGTCGGGACTTTTATCTACACCATCTGCAGCATTTTTGGCAGCTGCTCTTTTTTCGGTGGTAACTGTAATGACTTTACCCAGAATTGCAAATACCGGTACAGCGATAACCATTCCGACAAGCCCGAAAAGTCCGCCCATTACCGTTATGGCGATAATTACAAACATAGCCGGCAGTCCTGTGGAGTTTCCGAGTATACGGGGAGCTATGAAGTTACCGTCTACCTGCTGTATTGCAAGGATAATAACAACAAACCAAATGGCTTTTATCGGGTCGGCTATGAAAATGAATATAAAGCTCGGGATGCCCCCAATAAACGGTCCGAAAATCGGTATAATATTTGTACAGGCGATAAGTACGCTGATAAGTGGAACATAAGGCATTCTGCATATCAGCAGAGCAATGGCTGTCAGAATACCGACTATAATCGCATCGGTAAGCGTACCGATAATATACTTACCGAATGTTCTGTCGGTGTAGGCTATTGCCTTTTTAAGTCCTGAAATCTGTTTTTCTTTAAGGAAAACGTGCATGAGCTTATTTGTCTGTGCAATAACCAGCTCTTTCGAGCAAAGTAAATAACCGGAAAAAACAAGACCGATAATGATATTTTTTAACTGCACGGCAATTGTCGTGAAAAATCCCATGACAATTGGAGCAGAGTTCTGAACAAGATCGTACAGCAGTTCAATAAGACCTGTGAGCGGGGACTGAAGTGTGGAAAAGTCTATAAACTCCATTAATTTTGCGACAATTGAAGCAAAAAAATCAGAACGCTGGGAAACGCTGGTCAGCCATTCCTCCAAAGATCTTGTGTACAGTGCAAGGTTTGATTGCAAGTCGTTGAAGCTGTGTGCGAGCTGAGGTGCAACCATGTAAATCAGCAGTCCGAATGCGACTATAAAAATCAGATAGGTGCAAAACACAGCGACACCGCGTCTCACAACACCGTGACGGATTTTCCGGAATATTCTGCGTTCAAAAAAGTTAAGTACGGGTGACAGGATATAGGCAATCACAAATCCGTAAAGCAAAGGAGCGATTACGTCAATAATCCAGAGAATTCCGCCCCAGACCGAGCGGATATAAACTCCGACGAATGCAAAGAAAATTACAATGGCGGAAACACCGGCGGCGTAGATTGCGTATGTTGTGTATTTTTTATTCCAGTTAATCTTCATTTATCCGCCCTCCTGTTTAATTTTTCCACCGTATGATTTATTTTATAACATAAAGCAGAGAATGTCAACAGATAAATTTATTTTTTTCATTTAATTTACTTTTCAGTATTTTATAAGTATAAAGGAAAAGTTTTCAAGATATAATATATCGAAAACGAGCGTAAAGGGTGAAGTGTGCTGTATGGGAAAATATACTATGCTGAAGAAACTTTTGATAGCGGCGGCCGTTATAATCGGGATCTGGATTTTTTTCAGATATCTGGTGTCACTGTTTTTGCCGTTTATTATCGCTTTAATCATAGCTTTTATTCTGAAACACCCTATAAATTTGCTGAACTCAAGACTTGGCGTAAACAAAAAAATTCTCAGTGCGGTATTTTTGACGGTGATTATCGCTTTTTTTTCATTTGTCACATTTTTGGCAGTAAACAGGATACTTATCGAGATAAAGGGACTTCTGACTTCTGTAAGCGCCAATTCGGATGAGTATATAGACAAAATTTTTTCATACATCGATGGAATTGCCGAAAAGCTGCCTTTCATAGAAGCAATAGGGGCGGATCTTTCGGAAGCGGTTTCGGAAGCAGTAAACAGTATGGTTACCGAAATTACCTCACAAATTCCCAAAATGATAGCCGCACTTATTTCAATGCTCCCGCATATTCTTATTTTTACTGTCGTAATCATCCTTTCCGTTTACTATTTCAGTGCTGATTTTGACGCGATAATCAAAAGAATGGCGGAGCTTTTGCCGGACAAAGCAGTCAGGGGGCTTCAGAGTTTCAAAAGCCGACTGACAAATACCGGTATAGCGTATCTTAAGGCGTGCCTTATTATGCTGATTATCACATATTTTGAGTTGCTTGTCGGTTTTCTCATGTTAGGGGTGCCGTATGCGTTCACTTTTTCCATGTTGGTTGCGCTTGTGGATATGTTACCTATATTCGGAGTCGGTACGGTATTAGTACCGTTTGCAATATGGTGTAAAATAACCGGCGACACTTATATGGCTGTCGGAATAATAATCATATTTGCGGTAGTTACTGTGGTAAGGCGATTTATAGAACCCAAAATAATCGGTCAGCGGATAGGACTTTCACCGATAGCGACTCTTGTGGCAATGTATCTTGGATTTCGGCTTTTCGGACTTACAGGGCTGTTCTTTTCTCCGCTCATTGCCATACTTATTTTGCATGCACTGCCGCGTAAAATTTCGGAAAAACTGGGTATGTGCGACGGAGAGCAAAGCGATAATTTGAAATAAATGTAAATAATTTCAAAAAACCATTGACAAAGCAGCGTTAAATGATTAAAATATAAGAGAAAAAAATAAGTACCTTTGCGTGCAGCGAAGGGAGGGATATAAAGTGGCAGAAGTTAGACTTAAAGACAACGAAACTCTTGACAATGCGCTTCGCAGATTCAAGAGACAGGTAACCAAGGCTGGCATTCTCAGCGAGATGCGCAAAAGAGAGCACTACGAGAAGCCGAGCGTAAAGCGCAAAAAGAAGTCAGAGGCTGCAAGAAAACGCAAATACAAATAATTTGCGTAGCAGTGTGATCTGGCTTAAAAGTTAATTGACAATAGTCGGGGGCAGTCGCATCAGCGGTTGCCCCTTGCTGTTTAAAATCAGAATTATACCGGATTTCCTTATGTAAAATGATCAAAACGGAGAGCTGACGGGAAAAATAACATGCTTAACAGAAACGATATTATAAAAGTTGAAATAACGGATCTCAACCACGAGGGATTGGGAATCGCCAGGTGCGACGGTAAAGTTATATTTGTGCAGGGTGGGGTTACCGGCGACATTGCAGAGGTGAAAATCATCAAATGTGCAAAAAGCTACTACGTTGCACGAATTGAAAATACAGAAAAAGCTTCTCCTTACAGAGCAAAACCGGCTTGCCCATATTTTAAACGCTGCGGTGGGTGTGTCTATCAGCATATAACACCCGAGTACGAAAATCTGCTGAAAAAAAAGAGAGTTGAAAACGAATTCAGGAGATTCGGAATAGAGAACGTAAATGTCGAAGAAATCGTTTCGGGCGAAATGCAGGGTTACAGGAACAAGCTTCAGTGTCCGGTATCCGGAAACGGAGAGGTCGGTTTTTACGCAAGAATGACACACGAGATAGTTCCGATAAAAAAATGTATTTTGCAGCATCGACTGATGAATCCGGTAAGCGACTTTGTTTTCGGATATATCGCTGAAAACCCCATCAAGGGGCTTCGTCATCTCTATTTCAGGTGCGGAGTCGGTACGGGGGAAATAATGGTATGCTTTGTAAGTGAGACTGAAAATCCATCGGATTTTTCGGAGTTAACCAAGATCATGACGGAAAAGTTGCCTCAGGTGAAGTCGGTAGTGCTTAATGTTAACGGCAGTAAAGGCAATGTGATTCTCGGTGAAAAAAACATAGTTATGCACGGTACGGGTTACATCGAGGACATTCTTTGCGGGAACAGATTCCGGATAAGTCCGCTTTCATTTTATCAGGTAAACCACGAAATAACCGAAAAACTCTATATGGCAGCGGCGGAATTTGCCGAACTGAAACCAAGCGATAAACTGTTTGACATGTACTGCGGGATAGGGACGATAGGACTTTGTGTGAATGCGGTAACGCCCGTTTCAAAGCTGACCGGAACGGAAATAGTGAGTCAGGCGGTTAAAGACGCCAAAATAAACGCAAAAATAAACGGAGTAAGCAGTGCTGACTTTATCTGCTGTGATGCCGGCGATACGGCACCGGAAGGATATGATGTGATTATTTGCGATCCCCCAAGGAAAGGGCTCGGAGAAGAGGCGGTAGCCGCGGTTGCCGGTGCAGCTCCGAAGCGTATTGTATATATATCGTGTTCTCCCGACACACTTGCCAGGGACTGTGTTAAGTTTATCTCACTCGGATATAAAATCGTAAGAGTAAAAGCGTTCAACATGTTTCCGAGAACCGGGCACGTTGAGACGGTTGTACTTTTTTCCAAACGATAAATTAGCAATA
This sequence comes from uncultured Clostridia bacterium, assembly GCA_944391815.1. Classification (GTDB taxonomy): domain Bacteria; phylum Bacillota; class Clostridia; order Oscillospirales; family CAG-272; genus SIG673. The sequence goes on from CALXUV010000077.1 coordinate 25,373, forward strand.
TGTTAGTAGTAGTCGAATCTGAACGAGCTGGATTTGAAGTGGCTGAAAGCAAAACCACTTACGAATAAATGAAGAGCTGGTTAATGCTTTTGTTGATATAACACTGTTTGGCGTAAGGTTTGAAAGTGCTCTGCAAATGGGCATCCTCTCAACCGTTATATTTGCAAAAAGATTCCGGAATAGACGTGTTTGATGTCAAAACAATTTGACTGCATTATGAAGAAAAAAGATATGTAATGCTTGAATTGCATGCCCCGGAAGAATATAATAATGACAGAAGTGGTCGATTTTGTGCGTATTCCACTCATATTCTACCAATAAGGGATTCGTTTTATACTGAAAAAAAAGTATCATTATATCATCAAACGAATGGAGGAATAGTAATGAATCAATTGGTTATAGGAAAATACATTTCTTTGAAAAGAAAACAGAAAAACTTGACTCAGGAACAGTTGGCGGAAAAGTTAGGCGTTTCAAACAAGACTATTTCAAAGTGGGAAACCGGAAAATGTATGCCTGATTATTCTATTATTCAGAATCTATGTGATGAGTTGGAAATTACAGTTGCGGAATTGCTTGATGGTGAAGCTTCAGAAGAAAAAAGTAATCACATTTACGATGAAGAACGGTTATTGGATTTACTTAGAAGAACACAGGAATTGGAAAAACAAAAGAATATTTTGTACGGATTTGTGTTAATTGTTATGGGTATAGCTGTTCAAGCTCTTTCTTATGCAGTTGGCGGTTCTGATTTGAAAGACTTTATTTCAGGGGTACTCTTAGGACTGTCTGTTGCGGTGATGTTGGTAGGTGTTTATGTTGTTGGGAAGTCTTTATCGGAAAAGTAATTTATGGCTTTTCAAAATGGTAGTAATGTATAAACTGAGTAAGTGAAGGGGTTAACCGTGAAAACCGCAACAATGCCGGAAGCTGTTGTCAGCCTTGAAAGATAAAAGAATAGTTTTCACATTTCGAACATACACTCTTTTAAAACATACAGTGCTGTCAAAACTGAGTTATCATATTTTTAGTGGCAAAAAACAACAGAGTCTGAGTCAATTTGTAATACAATTATTGAAGATCTGAAAACCGTGCTTGACAAAACTGTTATTAAATGATATACTGTCGTAAAAAGATCGAAAGGAGTTAAACGATGCTTGAGATACGTAACGTGACAAAAATCTACCGTACCAAAGCCGGCAACGAAGTAAAAGCGCTTGATAATGTAAGCGTGACATTTCCGGAACGCGGTATGGTTTTTATACTGGGTAAATCAGGAAGCGGTAAATCCACTCTGCTTAATATCATAGGCGGACTTGACGGAGCCGACAGCGGTGAGTTCATCATCAAGGGAAAATCCTCAGAAACTTTCGGAGGTTCTGACTTTGACGCATACAGGAATACTTTCATTGGGTTTATATTTCAGGAATACAACGTACTTGATGACTTTACAGTCGGAGCAAATATAGGTCTTGCTCTTGAACTTCAGGGAAAAAAGGCAACAAGCGATAAAATCGGTGCAATACTTCAGCAGGTAGATCTTACCGATTATGCCAACAGAAAACCGAATGAACTTTCCGGAGGACAGAAGCAAAGGGTAGCGATAGCCAGAGCTCTTGTCAAGGATCCGGAGATAATCATGGCAGATGAGCCTACCGGAGCTCTTGATTCGAACACAGGAAAGCAGATTTTCGATACACTGAAAAAGCTCTCGGAAAATAAACTCGTTATCGTTGTTTCTCATGACCGCGATTTTGCGGAAAAATACGGCGACCGTATTATCGAGATGAAGGACGGACATATCGAGTCGGACGTTACAAGACACAGCGTGGCTGCCGTTTCGCTTTCCGACGGAATTGTCAGCATGAGTGATAACCTTATCAAGATAAACAAGGGTTATCAGCTTACACCAAGAGACGTTGAGATGATCAACAAGTATCTGGCGTCCAGTCAGACCGATACCATTCTTTCCACAGATAAGAGAATAAACGAGACCGTACGGGTTACAGCGGGAATCGCGGCTGATAACTCTTCATCTGTATTCGACAAAACCGATGCTCAGAAAGATATCAAGGTAAAAGAATACGATCAGAGTAAAACCAAATTCATAAGATCGAAACTTCCGCTTAAAAATGCTCTGAAAATAGGCGGCGGTGGACTCGGACACAAAAAATTCCGTCTTGTTATGACGATATTCCTTTCGCTAATAGCATTCGGACTGTTTGGTTTTGCCGACACAATGGCTGCATACAACAAATACACAGCAGCTACAAATTCCGTAATTGACTCAAATATTCAAAACGCTTCATTTTCACTTAATGTAAAGCGTACATATACCTACAGCGACGGAAGCTCGTGGTCCTACTATTATCAGGACGCCATGAACGATGAAGATATTTCAAATCTGTCGAAAAAGATAGGAATAAATTTCTTCCCTGTGTTCAATGGTTCATCTTCGACAGAACAAAAGATTTCCATCCGTGACATGATGATAAACGCTTCGACAACATCCGCTTTTGATGCAAATCTGTACGGCTTTGCGGCGATTGAAAACATTGATTTTCAGAGTCTCGGATACAGCGTCTACGGTACCTTGCCTCAAAATAAAGGTGAGATAGCTATTACCGAGTTTGTTTACCGCCAGTTCAAAGAGTTCGGATTCAAAAACCAGACGGTAACTCCTGCCGAAAATGTTTCGGCAGATGATCTTACCGTAAACGAAGGAAGCAATTCTATAATCGGAAAGCATCTGACGATGTATGTCGGAAGTCAGCAAGAGACTTTTGTAATAACCGCCGTAGTGGATACCGGATTTGATTATGATAGGTACAGTGCTTTCCTTCCATCCGACACACAGAAGCCGGGTAATACCGGCAGCGGAATAACCGATATGTTTCTCGAAATGGAACTCCAGAATACACTGAGTTACGGTTTCCATTCTCTCGGATATGTCGTGCAGCAAGACCTTGACGCAATGTCTGAGAATATGTACGGAACCTATGAAACTGTAGGTACGAGACTGAATTTCAGCGCTTCGTTTGTCAAAGATAATCCTGAATACCCGGATCAGCCGAATTATCTTTCAGGTCTGAGCTCTGTTGCCGGAAGCTCGTCTATACCTGATCTCAGAAATGTTGTCTGGTTTGACGGTCGTACAAATCCGCAGCTCGGAGAAAACGAAGTGCTGGTAAGTAATCTGTTTGCAAATAAAGGTGAAGCATTACAGATAGACGTAAGTGAAAACTGGTACAGCGCTCTCTCCGCATACTTTACCGAAAGCTGGAGCGACGATCTGAGAGATTATGACCAGTCATCTCTTTGGAACAGACTCATCTATTACAGATATTTTTCGGAAAATTTTGATACCGAGAAAGAGAATTTAATAAGATATTATTTTGAGGACAACGGTATTGAATTTACCGGAACTGATGACGAACTCAGAACCTGGCTGAAAGATTATATAATTGTACGTGAGTGTTACCCTTGGGTAGAACAGACAGAGTTGGACGATGTGATCGCAGAGTCTGAAAAGGGCGTCCTTCAGAAGTTGCTCAAAACAGAATTTGAAACGGAGTATCCTCGTGAGTTTTATACCAACATTTTAAACTTTGTTCGCGAAAGAATGCAGTATTTCACAACTGATGATGCTTTTGACATTGCGGTAAGGAAATACTGTTACGATGAAGTTCTGACAAAAGGTGCCGCTCTTTACGATACCGATAAGTTTTTCGGTGAAGTGATCAGCCAGAATTATCCATTCAGTCAGGATGAATGGTCGGCAATGCCTGCTGAAAGTAAAGTCAGCGTAGCTGCCGAAGCATACTACAATTATATGAGGTGGAACAGTCAGAAAACAAATCCTTTCGGAGATAAAACGCCGGAGGACCTGAAATCAGACGGTAACGCGCTCCTTGCTACCGCATTTGATTTTTCGGCTGAAAAATGGTATATTGATTATTATTCGGATGCGTATATCAGAGTTCAGAGCTGGGATAATTTGGGAAATGAACAGGTTAACGATTATAAGGAATACAAAATAGTCGGAACATTTGATACTGCTGAAAGCGGTGTTATCATAAGCGATAAATTCAGTGCCCTGCACGACGAATACTGCGCGGCAAATGGTTACGGAAAAGAAGAAGCATATCCGCACAAGTCCGGAATTTATGCGTTTGCCATAGCTGTTATGCCTTCTGACAGAGATATGATAAGTAAAATGGTAGAGCTCAGCTACGACCAGACCGGCGGCATAACCTATACTTTCCAGAATCAGGTGATGAATTCACTTGACGGCTTTAACGAGTTCATAGAGATGGGAGCTAAGATCTTCCTGTATATCGGTCTTGGATTTGCTTTGTTTGCAGCGCTTATGCTGATGAATTTCATAAGCACTTCAATTTCCTATAAGAGACACGAAATAGGAGTTCTCAGAGCTGTCGGAGCCAGATCGTCTGACGTATTCAAAATTTTCTTCTGCGAGGCACTGATAATTGCGCTTATCAACTACGTTCTTGCGCTTGCGGCAACGATAGCCGGAGTTTCGCTGTTCAACGGAATAGTAAGAAATCAGGGAATAAAAATAACGTTGCTTAATTTCGGAATAAGACAGGTAGCACTTATGCTTGTCATATCGGTGTTTGTTGCTCTGGTGGCGAGCTTCCTGCCGGTATGGAATATCGCGAGAAGAAAGCCTATCGACGCAATACGGAATAAATAAGTCTGATGAAAAAAACTTCAGACATCGGGATAAGCTTGAATTTTACAGATCTGATTTGTTTTGACTATTTCATATTTGAAAACCCGAATCCTTAAATTTTTCACTAAAATAAAGGGGCTGAGTCATTAACTTAGCTGAAAAAAGAAAAAAGCGGATGCTTTTTACCGAAAGGTATTGAGTATCCGCTTGCTTTGTTGTATAATTTAATTGCTAAAAAAACCTACAAGAAAGCGAGAT
>CALXUV010000078.1 GCA_944391815.1 uncultured Clostridia bacterium
CGCAAGTGGGATTTCATGAAGCTACCAAAGTCTTGACCCTGCCGTTGGGGGCATGATGGAGGGAATGCCAAAACACCGGCTACGCTCGTAGAAAGTCTTGTGGACGGATTTTCGGACAGGAGTTCGACTCTCCTCGGCTCCACCAGATGAGAACCGCAATTTTGATACAAAGCGTATCAAGGTTGCGGTACTTTTTTGTGTAAACAGCCTGTTCAGATAACTGGATCTGGCCACTCACAGTCATCGACACCGTTACTGTCCTTCGGGATGGGCTGCTGACGTTCAAATTTAAGGCGAGGTATGAGAGTATGGCATGATCAAAGAGTTAGAGCATAACCCACAGGTTTAGTGGCCTGTGGATTCTGCTTTTCGTTTGATAAATAATTTAATTGTTATAATTATGATTGTCAGATAGATCAAAGCGCTGGAGATAGCAGATAGGGTAATCATGCTGCTTCCTTCACCTGCGTCGGAATTGACCATGATCAGTGTGTTCTGAAGAGTTAGGATAGAAACAAAGGCATCAATTAGGTTGATGGTCCTCAGCTCGTGGATCAGTGGGTGATATACCCTGCATCTCCGCATATTGACAATGGCCATGGTGATTTTATAGGTAGTATACGCCGCCATAGCGATAGCGGGAATCAGTCCCATGTTGGTTGGCTTTTGCATCAAAACCATCAGAGAGATCGGTGCAATCAAGACGATGTTCATCGCAAGCAGCGTAGCGGAACTGATGGAAAAGGCCTTCTGCCTCCACAGCTGCTGCGTATCTGCGTCCTCTGTTCTGGTCACATATTCTGTATGCAGAACCATCCCTCAAACGGAAACCAGCAGCAGGTAATATACGCAAATACTACCGTGCCAAATCGAAGATACATCCATTCCCAGATACCCATGATATGCGGCGAAGATTACGGTGATGCAAAGAGAAACCCAGGCGCCCACAAAGGTTTTGAACCTGTAATCTTTATTCCATTTTTCTCGGAACTGTTTGAACTGCGGGGGGTTCATCTGTTTCTTCATATCGTATTTTCTTGACTCCCTCAAATGGACGAATGCATTCCTCGATCACGCTAGCAACCATCTCTACGGAATCCCGGCAATCTGCGGTAATCCACTCCCGGACAATGGCAGCGGTGCCTTCGATGTAATAGGCGATGTAGTATTTCCAGTAAGACTCCGGGACGTCAAAACGCTGAAAAATCGGTTCTACAATGTACTTCTTGATATAGTCGAATTTCAGATTGGCCTGCATTTCCATGGGGTTGCGAAACGCCACCCGATAGAGGTCTTTGTGTTCGCTGACAAACCGCAGGTACGGGTGTAAATAGTCCTGCTTGATCAGAATCAGATTGGATAAATCGGTGTGGCCAATTTCTTCGGCAATCCCCTTTTTTTCTGCAAAACAGGCCGAAAACCTTTGATTGACCATTTCCACCGTCTCGTTGACCAGATCGGCGATCGTTTCATAGTGGAGATAAAATGTGGATCGGTTCACGCCCGCTTTTTGACAAATCTCCTTTACCGTGATATATTCCAGATCCTTCTCCTTCAGCAGAGAGATCAGCGCCTCATCCATGCGGAGGGCGGTGTGAAAATATTTGCTCTCTGATTTGTTCATATCCCGCCGCCCTCCTTCCGTTTATTCGGCTTCCTCACTGATTTCTTTTGCTAGCTGGACAATTTCAAAGGCATACTTGTGCTTACCGTTTTCCAGCAGTTTCCGGTAGATGGGATAATTGACCCCTACACCCACAAGGCCGAGAACGCCGACGATTACGCCAATGACTAACATGGTCTGGCTTCCATCGCCAAGTACCCCCATAGAAAAGCACATCCCCACGCCCAGCACAAGAGCAATCAGCGTCCCGAAGATATAGGCAAAAATATTCGCCGCGCTTTTGGCCTTGCGATCCAGCTTTTTTAAGGCCACTACTTTGGAGGCGTTTTTCGGTGCGTATTCATTGGCGATGGATTCGGCAAAAATTTTATCCGTGTTCATATTCATTCTCCTTTGGTCGAGATTGATTTCAGCTTTTGCTGACAGGATAAGCATATCCCTTTTCCCAAAGAAACGGAACAACACATTGGAAGATTTGTGTTGATTTCTGCGGCTCAAGCAGAAAAAATCCACTAATTATAAGCCTCCTTTCCGCTGCCACCTTTGGTTTTAGAGGGATCACATGTATCACAATTAGGGCCATTTACCAGAGTAAATCGCCCTAATGTATCGGCGGCCAAAAAAGAAGGAAAACATTTCAATGATATTCCACAGCAATGGCAGATAGAGGATGTATAAGAAAGACTAACCGCCCCGAACTCGAATCAAGCTGACAGCAGATATGGAAAGAGAAAGCAAACCTGCCGGCAGCATTCACGTTGCATGGATGGCGGCGGCTCCTTTGCCATGATACCCGGTGTTGACAGTTTTCGAAAGATCGAAGAAATACCACCGAAAAATGAACCCCACATAAAAAGAAAAAAACATGATTACAGCAGATAGTGAAATGACCCCTCTATGCTCCTACTTTTTGCTCTTAAAACATTAGACAACATGCTGACAACAAGCAAAACGATTCTCGCTCAAAAAACAAACCCATTCTCGCGTCTTTAGGCGTTACCCTTTCCTAAAATCATCTTTTATAAACTTATCAATGAAATATTCTCTTCACACAATGAAATTGCTCTGTATACCGTATCAATTGCAAGCGGCATAGGGACATTTCTAACGTTGAAGATTGGAATAAAGTTTTCCAAAGACCAGACATATGTAAATGTTATCTTATCCGATGACAAGGAATCCATCACTGCCTTACTGGAGTTTTTATGCGAAAATAGGATAACAAATCTGGCAACAGACGGTTATACACGTGATTGGCAAAAAACAGTTGCCGTTACCGCCTATGCGGCAACGAAAGAGCAGAGCCGTTTGATTGATAGATATCTGTTAAGCTGCAGCACAAAGTTTAAAAGACTGATTTAAAAACAGTGAAAGAACTTATCGAACTTAGGCAAGAACCTCGTGCTGTTTATGCCCGGGGATTTCATTTTCTGGACAAAGACAAACTCTCACTGCGGATGCTGGAACGAGATCCAGCATGTCGGCATTTATATAGAAAACGGACGCTGCAAGCAGTGGGGAAGGCCGGGTTGTCATGAGAGAAATCTGAGAAAGGAGCAATTGCGATCTGTTTATGTATGCAAGACAAAAATAATGGAGGAAATATGAGAAATATAACAAGCATGGCAGTTATTGCCACCCTTTCTTGCATTGCCATAATTCTTGGCATATTTGCGCTCAGTGAAAAGTATAATACCGAAAATCAGTCCATTGATATTCTTCCCGTTACGACACCAAAGCCAGCGGTAACAGATACTATATCTTAGACTCCTATTCTAACACCGCAGAGTTCTCAATCATGGATACTGCCCGGAAACACTACTTCCTCGATAGCACTACCAGACGAAGATGGCGACTTTTTTACCCTTACCATTGAAGGAAAAACGTATCTGCCACATATGGCGTCGATGAAGATATTTTAGATCCCCTCGGGGTGGCTTCCAACTTCTTTCCTGCCCGGACAAGACGGAATGTGTGTGGTGCATGGACACAGAAACCGGATGCATTTGCGGGTGCTAGAAAAGGTAGAGCTTGCCAATACTATCACTGTAACCATGCATGACAAAACGGTCTATACCTATACCATTAGTGACATCAAAATTTATAAAAATACGGCAGCTTTCAAGCTTCACTAACGGAGGGAAAGTCTTTACTTACGCAATCTGTTATCCATTTCAATATAGCGGAAATGCGCCAGGAAAAATCCCCATAATTACACAAATAGCCACCGCTACTAGACACAATGTTCGTAAAATATGTAAAATTACGAAAATGGCTAAAATAAGCCTGCAACTGTATATCATTCTACACTAAATAAAGTACTACGTCAATCAGAATTTAGGTAGAAGATAGATAACGCTGCGTATTTAGGCGTTTTTTAACAACCTTTTTAGCCGTCAAATAAGCCGTCAGAAAGGAGACATAGGCAAATGTCAAGAAAAGGAGAAAATATTTATCTCAGAAAAGATGGGAGATGGGAAGGTCGGTATATCAAAGGCCGAAAACCCGATGGAAAAGCCAAATTTGGTTCTATTTATGGAAAAAGTTACAGCGATGTAAAAATAAGGCTTGTACATATTAAATCAGAACTCTACCAAGATGATACGTCACTTGTCATTTATGGTAATGGAACGCTTCATGACTGGTTGGAATATTGGCTGGAAGCAATTGTAAGGCAAAATATTAAAGATAGCACATACTTCAGCTATCGGAGAATACTTGAAACACATATTTACCCTTATCTTGGCGAAAAAAATATTCAAAAGCTTTCATGCGAGAATATTCAACAAACTGTTGATGTACTCATGAAAGGTATATCAGCTGGAACACTCAACAACGTGTGCAGACTTTTAAAGTCTGCGCTTTGCACTGCTTTTGAAAGAGGCGTAATAAAAATGAATCCATATCACTCTATAAAAAAACCTAAAGTTCATAGAGCTCGCCCTCGTGTTCTGACTCGTAATGAACAGGAAATTTTAGAGCGTATGCTGCGCCAGGAAAATAGTTTTGAATATCTACTCTGTCTTTATACAGGCCTTCGCGTTGGGGAACTTTCTGCACTTCGATGGGAGGATGTGGATCTTGAAAACAATATACTCCATATCAATCGTACAGCACAACGGTTAGCGTCGGGAAAAATGCAAAGTGAGAAAACAAGACTCACTGTTGGGACGCCTAAATCGGCTTCATCAGCAAGACAAATTCCTTTGCCCGTATTTATTGCCAATATTTTAAGAGAACAAAAAACAAACAAAGAAACGGGAACTGGATTCCTGCTCCCGGGGAAAAACGGTCTTTGTCGAGATCCGCGTAGCATACAGCACAAACTTAATACTATTTGTACAAAAGTGGGGCTTGATGATGTTCATATGCATACACTAAGGCATACGTTTGCAACTCGCTGCTTAGAAAATGGTGTCAGATACGATATATTGAGTGATCTGCTCGGGCATTCTTCGGTTAGAATCACTCTGGATTACTACGTCCACTGTTCAATGCAGGATAAGAGAGAGAGTATGGAAAAATTTGTGATGGCGGCATGAAGTATAAGCCGTCAAAATTGGTCACCACCATTTCAAATAGTGGCATGAAATCGGCTTTTTTTAATTTGTCCGTAATTTTACATATTTTACGAATTTTGGACGCCTACAAAAGCACCTTTAACAAATAAAGTATATCCCAATATGTCCGTATAATGCATACTCGGATCGCTATGGGGCAAGAATAAAGATGAAACCATTGTTTCGGCGCTTATTGCATATGCTAAGTAGAAGGCAGCAATATGAGTATGCCAGATATGCCCAAATCAGCTTTCAACAGTAAATGAAAAATATTGATGCGCATCTTTATTCGATCGATGCTTTTAGGTCTCTTTCTCTTCTGCAAATTAATTCACTCTTTTTACAGTTACAGTTTTCAGAAGGGGAATAACCTATTATATCTGCAGCTTCGGTTTTTAATTAATCCGAAACACTCGGCAGATTTTTAAATGTATTAGATATTGGAAATGATACCGAAAAACGGATCTTTCAGCAGTCGGATTTAATGCGCTATCTACAAAATATGGTGAATATCTAGGAGATGATGTTTAATGAAATTAAAAAAATTGCAAGCACTGTTTTTAGCGATTATTATGGCATTTTCCATGGTAATGAATATCGTTCCTGCTCTTGCAGTAGGTTCTGCTCATGATCCTAGTAGTCTATGCCCACATCATACGGAGCATACCGGTTGCAGCTACAGTGAGGGGTCGGGAGGATCGCCATGTACGCATATACATGATGCCGATTGCGAATACAAAGAAGCAAAAGATGAGGTCTTGTGCGATAAAGACTGTATTGACGAAGATGATGATGGCATAATTGACCATGTGGAAGGCTGTGCATATCAACCGGCGGAAGAAGGGCACGAATGTATGCATGTCCATGATGGAAATTGTGGATATAAAGCGCCGGTAGAACCAGTACCGTGTAACTTTGTGTGCCCGGTTTGCGACTGTACATGCACCAGCTTGTGTGAGGATGAGTCGATTAACGAGGAATGTCCGGTATGCTCAAAGGATCACGCGAACTGTACCTTTACGACAGTAGATATCGGCCTATTGTTTGGCATGAATTATGTTGAGTATGGTGAGAGCAGCGGAACAACGCTTTCCGTTGTCGGAAATATCAACGGTAAAAAAGTCAATCAAGCACAGGTTACAGTTTCACTCAGTGAGGAAGAAGCTGCAATGCTTGATGTCTCTGGGCTTACCGACGTCTCCTTGAATGGCAATCAGTTGATTTTTACACTGGTCAATGATGAAAATACCGGAAAAGTTTCTATGAACTGCGAGATTCCAGTGCAGTCTGATTCGCTGTCCACGCTGGAGATCACCAAGGAAGACATTCGGGTTTCCATTCTCCCGGAAGAATATCAAGCAAGTCCTTATGTAAACCTCAATCTGACAGGCGATAAGGTTACATTTGTTGAGAAACTGCCGGTCGATGATGCGTACGGCAGCGGTACGGCATATTCGGCGCAGGTGGAAGATGTGACGGTTCACTATGTGGACAGCGAAGGTATATCGGCCCCCCGCCAGGAGCGTGCGCCCAATTTCTTGCTTTACTATCATATGGCGGGCAATGAACCTACGGCCTTGCAAGAGGGCAACTTGCCTTTTGGCCTTGATGAAATTCCGAAGATATCTACCGTAGCCGGTACTGATACATGGACCGGCCAGGTTAAGGACGCGAGTACTCTGCCATCTACAGTGCTTGTTTTACAGGATGGAGAGTATGTGGAGAAGGATGTGACCTGGTTTTTGAAACCATCCTATCCGGATGATTATTACGAGAATGCAGGAAGACTGGTGGAAATTACAGACGATAATGCCGGTGATTATCCTGCCGGACTTGGACGAGGTTGGTATTTTATCGGAGGTATGGAACCGTTCCCGGATGATGTTATTGCCGTAGAAGAATATGTATCGGAGCTTGAGCACGATGTATACTGGGCGGATAACGCGGATTCTGAGGAAAAGCGTCCAGCAAATCTTAACGGCTACTATGAGCTTCAGTTTGCGCTGGATGGATCGTCCGATTACAAAACTCTGACGGA
>CALXUV010000079.1 GCA_944391815.1 uncultured Clostridia bacterium
TTGGTGCATTTGATTTTGAGGAAGCAAGGGAGCAATCCAAAGCAGCCCAAAAAGAAAAGAAAACCGGCGTAGCCTAAACTACGCCGATTCTCTCACATAAATGTTTTCTTACGTCACCGCCCCTAAAAGGGGAATTTTTTCTTTTGAAATTACATTTTCAGCTGATTTTTACTGCTGAGTAATCATGTTCCGTATAGCAATACCGTAACCGGTTTTCGGATTTCCAACCGTTACATGCGTTACAGCTCCTATGAGTTTTCCGTTCTGGATTATCGGGCTGCCGCTCATACCTTGTACTATACCGCCGGTTATTGCCAGAAGCTTTTGATCTGTCACTTCTATACTGAAATTTTTACCGCCGCTGACATTCTTTGTTATCTTGGTTATATTTATCTGATAATCGGATATCTTTCCGCTTACATTACATCTTATTGTGGCATTACCCGTTTGCACCTCGTCTATATCGGCTGTTTTCAGTTTTTGACCGAGCTCCTTGGGAATATTGGTAAGAACCCCGTAAACTCCTGTATCTTTATTCTTCACAAGGGCTCCCTGTTTTTTTATCCCGAAAACACCTTTTATTTCTCCGGGGATTCCGGACTGCCCTTTTACAATTCCGCTGAGTTTTACGTCGGTTACCGTTCCTCTTGAAATCGGCATCAGCGCTCCAGTGTTGCCGTCACATATACCGTGCCCCAATCCTCCGAATTCTCCGGTAACCGGGTCGATATAAGTAATTGTTCCTATTCCGGCGGCACTGTCCCTTACTATCACTCCCATATGGAATTTACCGTCTTTACCGAGTGCCGGTAACACCTTGAATATTTTTTCGGTCTTACCGCGTCTTACCTTTATATTCAGCCCCTCTGAAGAAGTACCCTCTGTAATCTGAAGAACCTTTTCAGCTGAGCTGATTTTCTGACCGTTAATCTCAGTGATGATATCACGGAGTTTTATACCGGCATCGTATGCCGGACACCGTGTTCCTTCCGCAGTCTCGACTTTATCAAGTCCAACCACAAGCACCCCGTCCGTTTGCATACATATCCCGAACAGGTCGCCTCCTACAATATATTCTCTGTCCTTGTCTGTGTTCTCTGCTGCGTTCACAGGTAAAAACAACACGGTGACAACCATCAGAAATGCTGCTATACAAAGTAGTCCACTGCTTAATCTTGTCTTTAAATTTGTCATTATTTTCCCCTGCTTTTCTTCATTCTCTCCATGCGATAATTTGCTCACTTATAAGAATTTTTATAACCTGATATCAATAATTCAAGAAAAAGGAAATTCATTTTGATTCGGTATCTAAGAAAAACAGGCATATTTTCTGTCATTTTTAATAAAAATTCTATTGACAACTTGCAATATTTACCTTATAATAGATAAGTGAAAAAGTCAGACAGCATGTTTTGACTTTTAATCAGTTGTCACATTCTTCCATAACTTTTTTATTACGATTTATGAAAGGATATATACATGAAGAAAGCTTTTTTGTTATTTTTATCCGTTCTTGCGCTGGTGTCATTATTTGCTGTCGGAGTTTCCGCAGAAGAGCCGACTATTCAGTATCTTGTAAACGAAAATTTCTCTTCATATAACAACAATGATACTTCTGTTACCGGTTTTGCTCTTGCAAGTCAGACAGATGGAATAGCTTCCGGTCAGGTCTGTGTCAGCACATTTGAAAGCGAAAAATGTATGATGTACAAAAAGACTTTGAACGAAACCAACAGAGCTCATTATACCGATGTCACATACCAGATTCCCAAAAACAGCGAATTTGTTTATGAAGTGACTTTCTGGTATACCGGCTCTTTTGATGATGTCAGTTCCTCTTTTGAATTTGTTTCCGGAAGAAAAATGCTCGATGACGGAACAGGTCCGAAATTTGTGCTGTTTCTCAAAGTTGACAACGGCACTCTTGTTGACAGCGACGGAAACCTGATCACCGCTCTTGCTCCAAATACCAAATATTCGGTTGCTATTTCAGTTCATGACAACAGCAAAACCTTTGACGTCTATCTCAACGGACAGAAAAAGTCCACCTGCAATTTCAACAACACTGAGGGCGACTATTATACTTCGATCCGCGGAATAAATCTTACCGGAATGAAATCTGATTCCGAAAATCCCGAATTTCCGGTCTTCTATGCAGACGACTTCAAGCTTTATTACGCAACAGCTCCCGGGGTAGCAGGCGGCACACCTCCGACCGAAGGACAGCCTACAGATCCCGATGAACCGACCGAACCCACAGATCCCGATCCGGATACCGGTGATAATGATTCCTCTTCCCCGAATTTACCTAAATACGAAAAAGACGATTTTGTTTTTACCGCAACACCGTCATCTTCCGGTAGTTCAAGCGTGAAAAATACGTTTGAAGAAACAGGAAAAGATGCCTTGATTGCATTTGCTTTCGGCGGAGCTTCAGTCCTGATTATCATTTTCAGCCTGCTTTCAAAGAAATTCCTGTCCCGGGAATAGTATTCTGTTAAGAGTTAAACGATATCATATATCGATAAAGTAAGGATTTCCGTTTGAATATCTGATAAATTAACAAAATCGCCGTAAAAAATAAGTTCTGAACTTTTTGCACGCCGGTAAATGCAGTCACAGAAAAAGTTTCGGAAGTGCGTAGTTTTCTCCGCTTCTGAACACTGTAAATGCGTTTGCCGGCGTGAGTTTGTCAAACTTTTTCTTAAAACCATAGTAAGAAATCAAGAAAATATATGATATCAAGAGTTTACATTAATTTCACTCCGGGATTTCCTGTTACTTTCTGTACCGAAGTATGATCTACAAAACAAAGATATGTGTTTGTTGTTTAAAGTCACCGCAAAAAAATCTTACCTTTTTGCGCTGAGTAAGTCTTATTTTACCTACCTCGTAAAAAAGAGAAAAATATTTTTATTATTTTACGAAAAGTACTTGACAAAACCCAAAAGTTATAGTATAATAGCTAACGTCGCGGGCGGGTGTAGTTCAATGGTAGAATCCCAGCCTTCCAAGCTGGTCGCGTGGGTTCGATTCCCATCACCCGCTCCATATGACCTCGTATTACTGCGGGGTCATTTTTTTGTATCAATTTGCAGAACTTTACATAAAATACTTATAAAGCGGTTTTTATACAGGTTATTCCATCAATTTTTAAAAACTCGGATTTCAAACGTTTTCGGCATTTACACGGTATGAGATTATTTTTCTGAAACTGAAATCTATGAATCGGTCTGATAGCACGTTCAAAATATAAAAAACGGCGATGTAGATCATCCGCTCTGATTTAACCGGAATCCATAATGATCAGAAACGAAATCAATAGTGCACAAAACATTCAACCGTATGGTTTGCTGACGTCAGCCGTGAAAATTCAAAGACCGGTATAATCTAAAAATTATAAGTACCTGATAAACTTAAATCGTCTGCACCAAAGGAGAAATTTCAGATATGAAGGAAGAATTTGCAGGTCTGATTTCAACGAAAAAAACGATAGCGAAAGAACTTTTTGACAGATTCGATTACCCTCACGAAGTTCTTCCATGTCTTTCCGATTTTATTTGCTCACTCGGAAAAAACTTACCTGCAGATAAGTTTTTTTCACCAAAAGAAAACGTCTGGATCTCTTTAAGTGCAAAGGTCGCAGACTCCGCTTCTCTTACCGGTCCGCTGATTATCGACGAAGGCGCGGAAATTCGTCACTGCGCTTTTATACGCGGAAGCGTTATTGTCGGGAAAAACGCTGTAGTCGGCAACAGCACCGAACTGAAAAACTGTGTGCTTTTTGACTCGGTACAGGTTCCGCATTATAATTATGTGGGAGATTCAGTGCTCGGATACAAAGCACATCTCGGCGCATCGGCAATAACTTCAAATGTCAAAAGCGATAAGAGTAACGTGTTTATAAGTTACGGAAAAGAAAAGTTTGAAAGCGGTCTGCGCAAACTCGGGGCAATAGTCGGTGACTTTGTGGAAGTCGGCTGCGGCTCTGTACTGAACCCCGGTACCGTGATCGGAAAAAACACCACCGTTTATCCCCTTTCCTCCGTTCGCGGTTTTGTAAAAGAAAATTCCATCTACAAAAAGGCGACTGAAATCGCCGAAAAAATCACTGAATAATTTTTTCAGAAAGGTAAAATATGGGCAGATTGTTCGGAACAGACGGCGTAAGAGGTATTGCAAATGAGGAACTGACTTGTGAACTTGCAATGCTGATAGGAAGAGCCGTCTCGGTTATTCTCACTGATAAAAACGGTAAGCCGCCGTCAGTAATGATCGGATGCGACACCCGTGAATCCTCTGATATGCTTGCATCATCCATTATGGCAGGTCTGTGCTCTATGGGAGCAAATGCAGTAATGCTCGGAGTTACATCAACTCCGGCGGTTGCATATCTTACATCAAAGAAAAACATGGATGCCGGTATCATGATTTCCGCTTCGCATAATCCCTCGGAATACAACGGAATCAAAATTTTTTCTTCAGACGGATTCAAGCTTCCTGATGCGCTCGAGGACCTGATCGAAACGATTATCCTTATGCCTGACAAATATATAAACGTAAGCTCGTCAAAAGTCGGAAGGGTTATATATGCCCTCGATATGCTCAGCGACTATAAAAAATATCTGATTTCATCGGCTACGGCAGGTTTAAAGGGTCTTAGAATCGCACTTGACTGCGCAAACGGAAGCGCCTCTCAGACCGCTCCGGAGGTTATGAAGAATCTCGGTGCCGAAATAACACTCATCGGAGCCGAGCCGGACGGAAAAAACATAAACCGGGGATGCGGCTCAACCAGTATGGAAGCTCTGAAAAAAACAGTAACGGAAAATAAGCTGGATGCAGGGTTTGCGTTTGACGGAGATGCGGACAGATGTCTCTGTATCGACGAAAACGGAGAGGAAGTGGACGGCGATTTCATTCTTGCAATGTGCGCCCTTGACATGAAACAGACAGGCAGGCTGAAAAACAACACCGTCGTCGGAACCATAATGTCAAACTACGGTTTTACCGAATTCTGTAAAGCTAACGGAATAAATTTCATACCTACAAAAGTCGGCGACCGATACGTACTCGAAGAAATGCTGCTGGGCGATTATAAAATCGGCGGAGAACAGTCCGGACACATTATTTTCAGAGACTACGCTACAACCGGAGACGGTCAGCTTACCGCAATTCAGATTTTATCGTTGATGAAAAGAAGCGGAAAAAGCCTGTCGCAGTTAAAATCGGTTATGAAAAAATCTCCACAGGTTCTTATCAACATTCCGCTTAGCGGAGAAGCCAAACTTCGTTTCTATACCGACAGCGAAATTCAGAAAGCAATAAAAGACGAAGAATTCAATCTTACAGGAGTAGGCCGTGTAGTCGTCAGACCTTCGGGAACAGAACCGCTTGTAAGAGTAATGACAGAAGGCAGCGATGAACAAAAAATCACTGAATCAGCCGAAAAAATTGCTTCGGTTATAAGGAAAAATCTGCTTTGATTTCACCTTCATTCACTTTTACCGCATATCAAGTCCTGTTTTTCACAAAATACACACAAAAAAATTGCATTAAAGTTTACTGACACAAGTATTTTTTATTCCGATAATTCCATCATAAAAACCAAAACGGTTTGCTGTTTTCGGCAGACCGTTTTTATTTTTTTAAATAACTGCATTGTCAACTGATCAGTTTTCCGGAATCTGCTTGTTTGTGTAATTTAAGGGAATGTAATTTACGGGAATTTGCCTTTAAACCCTAAGTTCTGAAAAATTATTTTATTTCAATATCCCGGTACGAAAAACAAATTGGCTCCTATTAAATTATTTTGTTATATAATTGTTTTTTTCACATATAATTAAGTTAACGATAAGTAAAAAAATCCGGCAGTAAAAATAACCCAAAACTACTTTTATTTCCGGAGGTCATATGGATAAGCAAGTAATTTTCTCAGGTAATTCGGTAGAAAGATGCGAAATTCTCGCAAGACACATTATCACTGCCGGCACAACTGTCAGAGCAACCGCCGACAGATTCAATTTGTCTAAATCGACCGTTCACAAAGACGTTACTTCAAGACTCGAAAAAATCAATCCTGCTCTTCATTCACAGGTACGGATCATTCTCGACAAAAACAAAGCCGAACGGCATCTGAGAGGCGGATATGCTACAAAAGTGATGTATGAAAGAAAGAAAAGTACTTTTGGCAGCCACATTTGAACAATTTTGTTGCTTTCTTTACATAACATGAATTTTTTTACTGCAAAAATACAAATTTTTACATAAAAATAACCTATATTTTATGATAGTTTTAACAAATATACCTTGACAAAACAGACAAATTCATTTATAATATATTTGGTATAATGTATTATTAAAGGAGGTGAAAATTTGAGTAGTGAAAATAAAGGGTCTCTTCCCGCATATCTGTTCCACCAGGGAACAAATTACTTCGCATACAGATACCTCGGACTGCACTTCGTCGGAAAGACTGCGGTTTTCAGAGTCTGGGCACCGAATGCGGAAAAAATAACGCTTTGTGGAGATTTCAACGGTTGGAACAAAGAAACCTTCCCGTTAACCCGTGAAACGGATATGGGAATCTGGTCTTTGAAAATACCTGCCGATTCGATCCCTCTCGGTTCAACTTATAAGTTTGCCGTAACTTCAAAGGGTAAAACTGTTCTTAAAGCAGACCCTTACGCTTTTCAGTCGGAAACCCTTGAAAAGACAGCTTCGGTTGTTACGAAAATGCCGGATTTTGACTGGAACGATTCAAAATGGCTGACCTACCGCAAAAAAACAGTCCGGGTTTCCGAAAAAGGAAAATTTGCCTGCCCGATCAACATATACGAGATTCACCTTGGTTCGTGGCGGACAAGAAACGGTCTTTCAACAAAAAACAACCCGTCAGCTTACCTCAATTACAGGGAAATTGCCGATATGCTCGTCCCGTACGTAAAGAAGATGGGATACACACATGTCGAACTTCTCCCGATTACCGAATACCCCTACGACGGTTCATGGGGCTATCAGGTCTGCTCATATTTCGCACCTACCGCAAGATTCGGACTTCCTTCTGACTTTATGTATTTTGTCGACACAATGCACCGAAACGGCATAGGAGTAATTCTCGACTGGGTGCCGGCTCATTTTCCGAAGGACGAGCACGGGCTTTATGAGTTCGACGGAACAAGGCTTTACGAATATCAGGGCAACGACCGTGTCGAAAGCGAAAACTGGGGAACTCGTTATTTTGACGTGGGCAGAAACGAAGTACAGTCTTTTCTGATTTCAAGTGCCCTTTTCTGGATAGAACGTTATCATCTTGACGGTCTGCGCATTGATGCAGTCGCCTCAATGCTTTACCTTGACTTTGACCGACGTCCCGGTGAATGGGTTCCGAACGTTTACGGCGACAACAAAAATCTGGAAGCAATCGCTTTCTTCCGTAAACTCAACAGCGAAATTCTGTCAAGACATCCGGACGTAATGATGATTGCCGAAGAGTCTACCGCTTTTGCAAATATAACCGCTCCGCCTGACGCAGGAGGACTCGGTTTTAATTTCAAGTGGAATATGGGCTTCGCTAACGACATGTACGATTACGTTGCCACCGATCCGATTTTCAGAAAATACAAGCACTCGAAACTGAATTTTTCGATGATGTATGCTTTCAGTGAGAATTTCATCCTCCCTGTTTCTCATGACGAGGTCGTGCACGGAAAAAAATCACTGATTGACAAAATGTCCGGAAATTATGAGGACAAGTTCAAATGTATGCGGGTATTTCTGGCAAACATGATGTCACATCCCGGCAAGAAACTACTCTTCATGGGGCAGGAGTTTGCTCAGTTCCGTGAGTGGGATTATGAAAATCAGCTTGAGTGGTTTATGCTTGACTACGATAAACACAGACAGATGCAGGAGTACTGCTCTGCTCTTAACCATTTTTATCTTTCTCACAACGCTTTCTGGCAGGACGATTTCAGCTGGGACGGTTTCAGGTGGATTCTTGCAGATGAGGAAAACCTCAATCAGCTTGCATATCAGAGGATCGGTCTGTCAAACGAAAAAATAATCTGCGTCTTCAACTATTCCGGCGCTTTTATCAGTAATTACAGGCTGAAATTACCGGAAGATACGCTTTCGTACGGAAACAAGCAATCTGACAAGAGAAAAAATCTCGTCTGGAAATGCGCTTTCTTTTCAGAAGACAAACTTTTCGGAGGAGATTCCGAAAAACTAAGTGATCTTACCGTATCCGGAGGCGAGGCTTTAATTTCGCTTCCCCCGCTTTCCGCAGCGTTTTTTGTCCCCGGAAGTACAAGGGAAATTAATTTCTGAACTCTTTACGGTGGAACCGTAAAAAATATATAATTCTATTCTGACGGAGGTATTATGTTCAAGAAAAAAGAATGCGTGGCAATGCTTCTCGCAGGCGGTCAGGGCAGCCGTCTGTACACATTGACAGAAAAAACCGCAAAGCCCGCTGTGCCGTTCGGTGGTAAGTACAGAATCATTGATTTCCCTCTTTCGAACTGCATTAACTCAGGCATAGAAACGGTGGGAGTCCTTACACAGTACCAACCGCTCGTCCTTAACGAGTACATCGGTAACGGCGAACCCTGGGACCTTGACAGAGTTTACGGAGGTGTACGGGTTCTTCCACCGTATCAGGGACACGACGGAGCAGCCTGGTACAAGGGAACAGCTAACGCAATTTACCAGAATATCAATTTCATAAGCAGATATGATCCGGATTACGTTCTGATCCTCTCGGGAGATCATATTTACAAAATGGATTACAACGCTATGCTTCAGTACCACAAGGAACACAATGCCGCCTGCACTATCGCTGTACTTGAAGTACCGCTTTCGGAAGCAAGCAGATTCGGTATCATGAATACCAATCCTGACGGCTCGATATACGAGTTTGAAGAAAAGCCGAAAAATCCGAAAAGCACGAAGGCTTCTATGGGTATTTACATTTTCAGCAAAAAAATTCTCTTTGACTATCTGATTGCCGACGAAGCCAACCCGGAAAGCTCAAACGATTTCGGAAAAAATATCATTCCGGCAATGCTCAAAGCCGGAGAGAAAATGTTTGCGTATGACTTTTCCGGTTACTGGAAAGACGTGGGAACAATCCAAAGCCTCTGGGAAGCCAACATGGATCTTCTCGGTGAAGCTCCGGCTTTCAATCTTCACGACAGAGACTGGCGTATCTTCTCAAGAAACAATCCCACTCCTCCTCACTTTATCGAAAAGGATGCTATCGTTGATAATTCCATAGTCACTGAAGGTTGCACAATAAACGGAGTTGTAAAAAACTCGGTGCTGTTCAATTCTGTAAGCATCGGCAAAAACGCAACTGTAACCGACAGCGTCATTATGCCGGGAGTTGTAATTGAGGACGGTGCAACGGTGGAATATTCAATTATTGACAATGATACGGTTATTTCGTCCGGAACGCATATTGGCGCACCGAAAGACAAAGCAAAAGCCATAACGGTTATAGGAAGCAATCTGATAATAACCAAAGACGACAACATCGGTGTCGGCGATATGGTCAATGCTTCCTCGCTCAGCAAGTAAGCCTCAGAAAATCTTTCAGAAAGGAACTATGTAATTACTATGAATGCTGCCGGTATTATTTTTTCAAATCTGCACGACAATAAAATAACCGAACTCACAAGACAGCGCACAATGGCTTCCATTCCCTTCGCTTGCCGTTACAGACTTATAGACTTTGCTCTTTCAAATATGGTCAACGCCGAAATAACCAACATAAACGTTATTGCGCATTACAACTACCATTCACTTATGGATCACATAGGTACCGGTAAAGACTGGGATCTTGCCAGAAGAACCGGAGGAATTAAGATACTTCCGCCTTACATTACAGCTTATGCCAACACCTCGAATAATCTTTACAATACCCGGCTTGAGGCCCTTTGCAGCGTTATCCACTCCATACGCCATATAAAAGAAGATTACGTCGTGCTTTCCGACTGTGATGTTATATGCAACATTGACGTTAAAAAACTTCTTGAATATCATGTCGACTACGGAGCCGATATCACAATGGTTGTAAAAAGGGTTATGCATACCGAGGTCTGTCCGGATACCGATGTTCTTATCGAATCGGATGAAGACAACCGTATTACAGACATCTATTCGTCAAACAATCTGCCGAAAGGTCCGCTTGACGCCTGCCTGCATATCTGGGTTATCAAAAAGGACGTGCTTCTTATGGCAGTTAATGACGCTCTTGCGCACGGTTACAGTAGCTTTAACTTCGACATAATTGCCAAAAATCTTAAAAACTGGAATATGCGCGTATACCGTCACACCGGTTACAGCGCAAAAATAACATCGTTTACCAACTATTTTGCCACCAGTATGTCACTGCTTGCCGATCCGGAAATAAGAAATGGTTTGTTCAGCATCCGGAACCGTCCGGTATTCACCAAAGTCAGAAATTCCGCACCGACAAAATATGTGCAAGGTTCTTCCGTTTCGAATTCACTGATCGCCGACGGCTGTATCATTGAAGGAACCGTTGACAACAGTATTCTTTTCAGAGGAGTCAAGGTAGGTCACGGAGCGGTTGTCAAAAACTCAATTCTTTTCCAGGACACTATTGTCAGCGACAACGCTTTCCTGAACTGTGTCGTTACCGATAAAAACGCTGTGATCCGTGACGGCAGAATTCTTTCCGGTCATGAAACACTTCCGTTCTATATCGACAAAGGCAGAATGATCTGATTAAATATTAATTCAAAGTGAGGTTTAACAATGCCCGGTAACATTAAAGTTTTATTTGTCGCCTCGGAAGCCCTTCCCTTCGCTTCGACGGGCGGACTTGCCGACGTTATAGGCTCGCTGCCTGCCGCTCTCGTTAAAAAAGGAGTGGACGCAAGGGTGGTTATTCCATTTTACAGCTCAATCAAGCCAAAATTTCCGGATATCGAGTATCTTTGCGATTTTAACGTAAAGCTCGCGTGGAGAAACAAATACTGCGGTATTCATTCGGTTGTTTACAACGGCGTTACTTTTTATTTCATAGATAACGAGTATTATTTCAACCGGCCTACCCTTTACGGAAGCTACGATGACGGTGAACGTTACGCTTTCTTCTCAAAAGCCGTACTTGATATGCTTCCGAAGATAGATTTCTTTCCTGACATAATTCATACAAACGACTGGCAGTCGGCTTTGGTCGGAATTTATCTTAAACAGATTTACCGGAAAGAAAATTACAATTACAGGCCGATAAGGGTAATTCATTCAATACACAATATAGAATACCAGGGAGTTTATGATCCGTATATCCTCGGAGACGTATTCGATCTTTCTCCTGAATATTCTTCTATCGTGGATTATAACGGAGCCATTAACCTTACCAAAGGCGCAATAGTCTGCTGCGACAGACTTACCACGGTAAGCCCTACTTACGCAAATGAAATTGCCACTCCCGAATATTCAGCAGGACTGCACCACATTATAAACCAGTACTCATTCAAAACCACCGGAATTATCAACGGTATAGACTGCGATTATTACAACCCTCTGACCGATAAGGATTTATTTAAAAATTACCGTTCTTTTTCCGGAAAAACAAAAAACAAAGCTCCGCTTCAAAAGCAGCTGGATCTGCCGCAGCGCGATGACGTACCGATCGTGGCAATGATATCAAGACTTACCTCACACAAAGGTCTTGACCTTGTGATACGGGTGATCGATGAACTTCTTTGCGACGATATTCAGTTCATACTGCTCGGAACCGGTGACCCGGGATTTGAGAGCTTTTTCAGAGATCTTGAACAGCGTCATAAAGACAAGGTACGCTCCATAATAGCTTATGACAAGACTCTCTCCAAGAAAATTTATGCCGCCGCCGATATATTCCTTATGCCGTCAAAAAGTGAGCCCTGCGGACTCGCTCAGATGATTGCATCAAGATACGGTGCCGTACCGGTCGTACGCGAAACAGGCGGACTTTACGACACGATTAAATACTACGATGACGAAACCGGAAACGGTAACGGTTTCACGTTCAGAAACTACAACGCTCACGATATGCTTTATACAATAAGAAAAGCATTGGGTCTTTACAAAGACTACAAAGACAAATGGAAAGATTTATGCGAAAAAATAATGAAGATCGATTTTTCCTGGAATGTTTCTGCGAATGCGTATATTGATCTTTATTCCGAGGTTGTCAGCCTCAATAAATAATCCGCAAAAACTGAAAGGATAGGTTAAATAAATTCATGCCAAACACAGGAAAAAAGAAAACAGGTACAAAAACAGTCACCGCAAATGAAAAACAGGAGAAAAAGACCGTAAAAACCAAAGAAACAGCGGTAAAACAAACCATCGGAACACAGAAAAAACCCGTAAGTAAAAAAGAGATTCCGTCAAACCAGCTAATTCGCGAGGAAATTGAGAACAAACTGAAAAAGTATTACGGTGTTCAGTTTAAGGAAGCAACCAAAGAGCAAATGTATCATGCTGTTGTACTGACAGTAAAGGACATTCTGCTTCGTAAGCGCGCGGATCAGCATAACTACGTTAAAAAGGCTCATCCGAAACGTGTTTACTATATGTGTATGGAGTTTCTTGTCGGACGTTCGCTGAAAAACAATCTCTGTAACCTCGGACTTGAAGACAGTTACCGTTCGGTTCTTGCCGAGTCGGGATTTGACATCGATTCCATTTACGATAACGAAAGCGATGCAGGACTCGGAAACGGAGGACTCGGAAGGCTTGCCGCCTGTTATATGGATTCTCTTACAACGCTCGGTTATTCAGCCGTAGGATTTTCAATTTGTTACGAGTACGGTCTTTTCAGGCAGAAGATAATTGACGGTATGCAGGTGGAACTGCCCGACGACTGGCTTCCTTCCGGAGAATGCTGGCTTGTTCCGAGACCTGATAAATCATTTACGGTAAAATTCGGCGGTACACTCCGTGAAACCTGGAATAACGGCAAGCTTGACGTTTCCTATGAAAACTGCGAAGAAGTGCGCGCCGTTCCTTACGATTTTATCATTTCGGGATCGGATACCGAAGCCTGCAACTATCTCAGGCTCTGGAAGGCTCAGGCTGTAACCAACTTCAATATGTCGCTCTTTTCACAGGGACAGTATATGAAGGCGATGGAACAGAACACAAATACCGAGATCATCTCGAAGGTTCTCTACCCTTCCGACAATAACGACGAGGGTAAACTGCTACGCCTTAATCAGCAGTATTTTCTGTGCTCGGCTTCTCTGCAATCGATTATCGCAGATCACCTTGCCGCCTATGGCACAATGGACAACTTTGCAAGCAAGGTTTCCATTCACCTCAACGACACTCATCCGACACTTTGTATTCCGGAACTTATGCGTTTGCTGATGGATATTTACTCTTACTCATGGGAAAGAGCTTGGAACACGGTCATAAGAATCTTTTCGTACACCAATCACACGGTAATGCCGGAAGCTCTCGAAGAATGGAAAGAGGATCTCATAAGCTTCAGACTGCCGAGAATACACCAGATTATCACCGAAATCAACAGACGTTTCTGCGCCGATCTGTGGAATCTCTACCCCGGCGATTGGGACAGAATTTCAAAGATGGCGATAGTTGCGGATAATAAAGTCAGAATGGCAAATCTTTGTGTTGTCGGCTCACACACAGTAAACGGAGTTTCGAGACTTCACTCTGATATACTCGTTGACAGCATTTTCAGTAACTTCTATAAAAAAGATCCGGACAAATTCAGAAACGTTACTAACGGAATAGCTCACAGGCGTTGGCTTTGCTATTCTAACCCGCTTCTTGCCTCTCTGCTTGACGAAACTATCGGTCCTGAATACAGAAAAAATTCCGAAAAGCTCGCCGATTTCCTTAAGTATGAAAATGATACCGGAATTTTGTCGCAGCTGATGGAAATAAAATACAAGAATAAAATCCGCTTTGCCTCCTTTGTCAAAGACAAAACCGGAATTTCGATTGACCCTTCATCCCTCTACGACGTACAGATAAAGAGACTTCACGAGTACAAACGTCAGCTTCTGAACGCCCTCAGAATTATCAGCCTTTACAATGATCTTCTCGAAAATCCGGGGCTTGATATACCGCCGCAGACTTTCATTTTCGGTGCAAAAGCTGCTCCCGGTTACGATATGGCTAAAAAAATAATCAGACTTATTTGGTCGCTTGCCAAAGAAATCGAGAAAAATCCGGTAATCCGTGAGAAAATCCGGGTTGTGTTCATGGAAGAATACAATGTCACAATGGCTGAAGTTCTGATACCCGCAGCCGATATAAGCGAACAGATTTCTCTTGCCGGAAAAGAAGCGTCCGGAACCTCAAACATGAAGTTCATGATTAACGGCGCCCTTACCTGCGGTACTCTTGACGGCGCCAACGTCGAAATGCATCAGCTGCTCGGCGACGAGAATATTTACATCTTCGGACTCACCTCATCCGAGGTCGAAGAACTCTGGAAGAGCGGCTACCATGCTTCTGATTATTACAGAACAAACGACCGTATCAAAAAAGCCGTTGACAGGCTTTCGATAGGACTGGGAGGAAATTCCTTTACGGATATTCTGCATTACCTTATTGTCGGCAACAACGGTGTGGCAGATCCGTACATGTGTCTTGCGGAATTTGACGATTTCTTCAATGTTCATCAGAATATGCTTTCCGACTATGCCGATCAGCAGAAATGGTATAAAAAATCCCTGATCAACATTTCAAAAGCCGGCTTCTTTGCAGCCGACAGAGCAATAAAGGACTACGCCGATAACATCTGGCATATAAAACCCATATACTGATATAAATAATCAGAATCTGATTAATTGAATTTTCCTTAACCGGCAGAATTTATCCGCACGGAAAAAACATACCTCAGCCCGATGCGATATTTGCTGCCGGTTTTTCGGCGTGAATCGATAAAACAATGAAACTTTATTTTACGGATACTATTATGACTTTTTTCAATCAAGACAAGTTATTTGCACACAAGGTACTTCAGAACGGAACCCCAACCGACTGCTTTGCATTCAGAGCGCATTCGCTGTGTCAGTTTATTTTGTTTATTTCAAGAAGAACAGGAGTTTTTAATCCAAAACCGGAAATTATTTGCGATGCCACAGGTGAAATTTTATACCCGGAATGCACCTGGATATCTGCCGAAAACGGTTACGATTTGTACTCTTTTGAATACAGCTTTGAAAAATGCGGGCTTTATTTTCTTAAATGCCCGTTTCTGACGACTGACGGGACAGATATGTTCAGATTTGCCGATGACAGTCAGACAATGAATATTACCGTTTATGACAAAAATTTCCATACTCCCGACAAATTCAAGGGCGGGATAATGTACCAGATTTTCTGCGACAGATTTGCAAAAAGCAAAAAACACCGAATTCCGGTAAAAAAATCTGCCGTCCTTAACATTGACTGGGAAAACGGTATTCCCGATTACCCCGAAAAGCCGGGAGATCCACTCGCAAACAACTGCTTTTTCGGAGGTTCACTGTACGGTATTACGGAAAAACTCGATTATTTACAGTCACTCGGCGTCAACACACTGTATCTTAACCCCATTTTTGAGGCTTATTCCAACCACAAATACGACACTGCCGACTACATGAATGTTGACAGCATGTTCGGAGGAAATGAAGCACTTGCCGAGCTTATTGCAGAACTTAAATCAAGAAAAATGATGCTGATACTCGACGGCGTCTTCAACCACACCGGGGATGACAGTATCTATTTCAATAAGTACGGAAATTATCCTTCAACCGGCGCATATCAGAGCAAAGACTCACCTTACTCAAAATGGTATACTTTCAGAAAATTTCCTGATGACTATGAATGCTGGTGGGGAGTAAAAATACTGCCGTCGGTCAGAAAAAACTGTGAAGATTTCCGAAATTTCATTTGCGGAAAAAACGGAGTCGTTTCGCATTATCTGAGTCTCGGAGTCGACGGTTTCAGACTTGATGTTGCCGACGAGCTTTCCGACAATTTCCTTGAATCGCTGAGAAAAATCGCTCATCAGTCTTCGGACAGCCCGATAGTTATAGGCGAAGTCTGGGAGGACGCCTCGGATAAAATCGCTTACGGAAAAAGAAGACATTACTTTTCCGGAAAACAGCTTGATTCGGTTATGAATTATCCGCTGAAAAATGCCATTATAAACTTTGTGAAATCCGGCGACGCATCATCTTTTGCCAAAAACGCCTTATCCCTCTATCTGCACTACCCAAAAGAAGTGACTGATGTTCTTATGAATATTCTCGGCACCCACGACACCGAAAGAATTCTCACGGTCCTTGCGGACGCAGGAACCGAAAACATGACGAATGCAGAGCTTGCCGTTTTCAAATTAACGGAAGACATGAAGAAGAAAGCGTTTTCCCTGCTTAAAATTGCGGCTTTCCTGCTATACACAATGCCTGGAATTCCCTGTGTTTACTACGGCGATGAAGCCGGAATGGAAGGCGGAAGAGATCCTTTTAACAGACTTCCCTTCTCAGAAAATAAAGTAAACTCCGAATCGGTGCGATTTTTCAGGAAGCTCGGTGCGATGAGAAACGAATTTTCCTGCTTTGCAAAAGGAGATTTTGAAATACTTTGCGCACATGACTCACTGTGCTTTTTCAGGCGTGAAGAAATTTATTTTGCCGCAAATGCCGGAAGCGAAAAAATAATTACAAGTGATACCCCATTTTATGAATATTTCGAAGACAAATGTTCGGAAATAAATAGCTGCGGAAGATATGAGTACAGGCTTGAGTCCGGAGAAATTGCCGTGTTCATAAAAAAGTGTAAAAAATGACCGTAGTACATTTTCTTTACTGCCAATTCAGTTATTAGCGGTTACAAAAAAGTTTTTCGGAAAAATTTATGGCGTAGGGTGATTATTTATGTACACGGAGCGCACGAGGTGCTTATATATATCCGGAAAATTATAAATTATCCCTTAAATTTAAGATTAAAAATCAGGCGCACAGTGGTGAGCCTGATTTTTTTGGTTATTTAAAATTTAGAAACATTGTATAGTTCCGATAAAATATTCAAAAAATATTTTGGAAAAAACTTTTTTAAAAGAGAAATCGGGAGGAAATATGTCAGATACAGTATTGAAAAACAAAATGATAAGTGATTACAAACATCTTCACAAAATTCCTGAAACAGGTTTCGAGCTGAAAAAAACAGCTGATTACGTAAAACAACGGCTTAGTCAGATGAATATTAAATTTTCGGACTGCGGAAAATGCGGAATAGTCGCATTAATCGGCAATGAAAAGGCAGAAAACTGCATTCTTCTTCGTGCCGATATGGATGCGTTGCCGATTCGTGAGGAAAGCGGTCTTGCTTTCAGTTCATTAAACGGTAATATGCATGCCTGCGGACATGATATGCACACCTCTATCCTTCTCGGAGCGGCAATGATACTTAAAAAAAAGGAAGAAAAACTTAAAAACCGTTTCAAACTTCTCTTTCAGCCTGCCGAGGAAACTCTGGAAGGAGCTGCCGACGTAATACAGGCGGGAGTTCTTGAAAACCCGAAAGTAAATTATGCCGTTATGCTTCATACTCTTGTCGGAACAGAATTTGAAAGCGGAAGTCTTATAATTTCCGACGGAGGAGTAAGCGCACCGGGAGCGGATTACTTCAGAGTAAAGCTTTCAGGTATGGGTTGCCACGGTTCAATGCCTGAAAAGGGTAAGGATCCGCTGGCTGTAGCATGCAGAATTATTACCGCCCTTGACGAAATTAAATCGAAAGAGCTTTCAATAAGCGATAAGGCAGTGATTTCGGTAGGAATGCTGAATGCCGGTCAGGCAGGAAAC
Organism: uncultured Clostridia bacterium; assembly: GCA_944391815.1. GTDB lineage: Bacteria > Bacillota > Clostridia > Oscillospirales > CAG-272 > SIG673. The sequence goes on from CALXUV010000079.1 coordinate 17,853, forward strand.
GTTATTCCGGACACCGCAGAATTTTCCGGTACACTTCGCGCTTACAGCGAAAAAACAAGAGCTTTGCTGAAGAAAAGAGTGAAAGAAATAAGTTCCCTTACCGCAAAAATGTTCGGGGTAAAGGCTGAAACCGTTTTTGAAAACTCTTGTCCTTCTCTTCTCAACAACGAAAAACTGTCAGAAAAAATATTTGAGATTGCAAAGAACAATATTTCCGACAAAACAATAGTAACAAGCGGTCAGCTTATTCGTCTCAGCGAAAAAAACGACCGCCCCTCAGCAGCTGCAGGTTCTGAGGATTTCGCTTATATAAGCCGGAAAGTACCGTCTGTTATGGTAGCAATCTGTGCCGGTAAATCTTCAGACGGTTACGTTTATCCTCTGCACCATCCGAAGGTAAAATTTGACACCGACGCTTTGGCTCCGGGAGCTGAATTTTTCGCTCATCTCGACTTACTTTGATCAGAAATTGTTTCAATACTATTTTTTCTTGCCGCTTTATCTTTATTTTCACCTTTAAATGTACGATTATTAACAATTTTTAAGGAATTTGATTTCTTTATATGTAAGAAAATGCACAAAAAGTGTTTAATTTGTAAAAATACTTGATTTTTTTGTTAATATATGATATAATCAAAAACAGTATTTGCACAGATTGTTAAGTGCAAAATCTGAAAATAAAGAAAGGATTTTGAAAATGGACAACTCAAATCAGGTTCAAAACGACAGCGAAAGTAAATTCAGCAAGTTTTTCAAGATCAAAGAGCGTAACTCAAATGTAAAAACCGAGATTATTGCCGGTCTTACAACGTTCTTTGCAATGGCTTACATCGTTGTTACTAACCCGAATCAGATCACCGGATTCAGCACCGAGGGTGATTTCGGAAAAATCTGGAACGCCGTTTATGTGGCTTCCATTCTCGCCGCAATCGTCGGCACAATGCTCTATGCGATTTACGCAAAACTTCCCTATGCACAGGCTTGCGGCATGGGACTCAATTCCTTCTTCTTTGTCGCTTTTATTCTCCCCAATATTGTTAACCCGATTGAAGGCTACCGTCAGGGACTTACAGTTATCGTGCTCTCCGGTATTATTTTCCTGCTTCTTTCGGTAACCGGTGCAAGAGGTTATATAGCAAAGGCACTTCCGGACTGTCTGAAAAAAGCTGTTCCCGCCGGTATCGGTCTTTTCATTGCTTTTATCGGATTCCAGAATGTAAAGCTCATACAGGCAAATCAGTACACACTGGTTCAGTTCTTTGACTTCCACGGTGCTGTGGCAGGAAAAACTGTTTTCGAAGCATGGAAAGCTATTGCTCCCGTTGTTCTCACTCTTCTCGGTCTTTTCCTGATCGCAATGCTCGAAAAAAGAAAGATAAAAGGAAATGTCATCATTTCGATTGCAGCTGTTACGGTTGTTTACTACGTTTCAACCCTTACCGCTCCCTCTTTTGACCTCGGTCAGATCGGCCAGTCGTTCAAAGATTTCGGTGAAATAGGCATTATCGGCGCTTTCAAAGGCTTCGGTATTTTTGAAGGCGGATTCGGTGCTGTCGTTAACGCGATAGTTCTGACAATCACTTTCTGCCTGGTTGATATGTTCGATACCATAGGAACTCTTTACGGTACGGCTTCTCAGGCTGATATGCTTGACGAAAACGGCGACCCCATCGACATGGACAAGGCTATGGCTTCCGACTCTATTGCTACTGTTGCAGGCGGTTTGCTCGGTACTTCCACATGCACCACTTTCGTTGAAAGTGCTGCCGGAGTTGCTGCCGGAGGAAGAACCGGACTTGCTTCACTTGTTACCTCAGGCTGCTTCTTTATCTGCCTGTTCCTCACTCCTTTTGCTGCACTTGTTCCGTCATGCGCAACTGCTCCGGCTCTTATATATGTCGGTGTTCTTATGCTGAAAAACTTCGCAAAAGTTGACATGACAGATATAACTGCTGCTGTTCCGGCATTCCTTGCTCTTATCATGATGCCTCTCACCTACTCTATTTCTAACGGCATAGCTATCGGAGCCATCGCTTACACCATTATAACTGCAATTACCGGAAAATACGGCAAAAAAGATATTGTTGTTACAATAATAGCAATTCTCTTCACTCTCAGATTCTTCCTTATCACAATGTAATCAAAACATTTTGTCCTACATTGTTTTAAGATCTGACAAACTATAAATCACTGCCGGCTACACGTTAAACGTGTAGCCGGCAGCTTTTGATTTTCATTCGTTTTTGATTAAATTATTGGATATTTCGGTATTTTTTTATCTTTGGTATGACTTTTTTATTATTTACTTGTTTTTGATTATCTGCTCGGTAGTACTTTTTTGTTGTTTTCTTGTTTTTATTATCTGCTCGGAACTTTTTTGTTACAGTCCCGGTTTGATTATCCGCTTATGGTATTACATCTTACAGTAAAATTTATTCCGTAATAATATACTGCTGTTCAAGTACAAAATTTAAAGTCACAGTTTTGTTCTCAACAAGAGTATATCCCATAAATCCTCCTGAGAGCACATACTCCGTTATCTCAATGCTGACACTTTCTCCGGCTTTAAGATTGTCGATATAATTATTTATCTCAGCAGTTGAATTAAATGTTTTGCCGTTTATACTGTTAATTTTGTAATAAAAATTCTTATTGAATTCAAAACCGGCTTTATACAAATCTGAATCGCTGTCAACAGAGGTTATCCAGTTTCCGGATATAAAACTCTGAGTTCCGTATTCCACCTGTATTCCGAAATTATGTCTGCCTTCAATGTAACCCTTTGATACCATTTGCTCTGCAATCGTCACCGCGGTATCAATCGGTATTGCAAAACCTATACCCTCAACCGAAACTGATTCGTACTTTGCATTGACTATTCCGACAAGTTCGCCCGACATATTGAACATACCGCCGCCGGAGTTACCCGGATTTATTGCGGCATTCGTCTGTATCAGCTGCATATAGTGATCCGAAACAAGAATATTTACCGCTTCCGCTGAAACGATTCCGTTGGTTACCGTTCCACCCAAGGTTCCGAGAGGATTTCCTATTACAAATATGTCCTGACCGGTACGAAGTGCCTCAGAAGAACCGACTTTGGCAACAGCAAGCTCTTTTGTCTCAGCTATTGCAATTATCGCCAAATCTGACTGCTCGTCTTTGAGCACGCTCTCGTACGCAGAATATTTTGTTCCGTCATACAGTTCAACCGTTATTTTGGTTGCGTCCTCGACAACATGATTATTGGTGATTATATAGTATCCTTTGCCGCTGCTCATTCTGCCGATTATTACGCCCGAACCGGCTCCGCTCACGCCTGTAGTATCAGAAAACGTTGTTATCGCCACCACTGTTTTTTCGGTAGCTTCAACTGCGTCCTCAAGCTCCTCATACTCCGTGCCGGGATTAAGCGCCTGTTCTATTTTGAAATCAGGCTGGAGTATTCCGTCCAGTGATGAAGAGTCGATCACATCCCCTCCATTGTCACTTCCTGTTCCTCCTGCATCCTCGATTCCTTCACTATTGCCGCCGTTCCCCGTATCGGGCGTATTCAAAAACCGGAAATAAAATACACCGAGAACTGCTGTAACCGCTACAGCAAAAATCACGAAAAGTGTACTGAGTATTATAACCGGAGTTTTAGATACTTTTACCTCATTTCTCTTATTTCCAATGGGTGCAGCATTATAACCACCGTATGGAGCATTCTGATAACGCGAATCAAAACTTCCGTAAGGGTTGAAGTTTTCCCTTTCATTGTAATATTGTCCGTTATTGTCTCTGTTTTCGCCATTGTTTAATGAAGAATCGGGCTTTTCGAAATCATTTTTATTGTTGTTTTCTCCGTTCATTTTCTCCCCTCCTTGATCTCTTTGACTCTATGTTAATCTCTTTTTGTGATGGTTTTCTGAAGATTGGAGTAAATTTAACGTAAGTTTATGTTAACCATTTATTTCAAGGTTTATTAGACCGTTAACTGCAAAAAATATTAACAAACTTAGGAAAGGAGATTTATATGAAAAAGAAATTTTACTCTGTGATTGCTTTAATTCTTGCAGTTATTTTCATATCATCATTTCAAAATTTTGTTAACGCTGCATCTGACACAGCCGCGTACAACTGGTATGTAAAAAGAAATACTTCACATACCCTGCCGGTAAACGAAAAGCAATTCGATTTTCTCGATGAATATAATGCCGTCTACGGCGATAAAAACGCCGCAGTTAATGGCGATAAAGTTATTTACCTCACTTTTGATGCAGGTTATGAAAACGGAAACATCGAAAAAATTCTTGACACCTTGAAAAAACACAATGCTCCGGGAGCTTTTTTCATTCTTGAAAACCTTGTTCTGAGAAATACAGAACTTGTCAAGAGAATGCACAGCGAAGGTCACCTTGTCTGCAACCATACCAGAAGTCACCCCGATATGACAAAACTCACGGATAAAGCCAAATTCGATATGCAGCTTTCATCTCTTTCTGATCTTGTAAGAGAAAAATGCGGCTTTGAGTGCGCTTCGTTTTACAGACCTCCCGAAGGAAAATTCAGTAAGCAAAACCTGCAGTTTGCAAAAGAACTGGGATACAAAACCGTATTCTGGAGCTTTGCCTACGCAGATTGGGACAATAATAAACAACCTTCACACGAAGATGCAATCAAAAAAATACTTGATAACGTTCATCCGGGTGAAATAATGCTTCTGCACCCGACCTCAAAAACCAATGCGGAGATTCTGGATAAAGTTCTGGCAACTCTTGAAAAGGACGGTTACAGATTCGGAAGTCTGACCGAAATAAAATTCTGATATGCTTACAAGATTGATTTGCACAGTTTTGTCATTTATAGGAATATCTACCGGAATTTTCCAGATAAATCAAAGCTCTGAGGATGTTTTGAGGTGCTGGCTTAGTTTCGGTAGAAACGATGGGGTTTATGCAGAAGTAAAAACCAGTGAAAAAGTCATAGCACTTACCTTTGATGACGGACCTCATCCGAAACTCACCAACCGGATTCTGGACATTCTTGATAAATACGACGCAAAAGCTACTTTTTTTGTGATAGGCAAAAATGCCGAACTTTATCCTCAGATAATCAAAAGAATTGCAGATAGCGGTCACGAAATCGGTAATCACACTTACAGTCACCTTGCGGAAACTAATTCAAACAGCGAAAAACTAAAAACTGAGATTCTGAAAACTGAAGATATAATTTTTAAAATTACCGGAACAAAAACTTCACTTTTCAGACCCCCGACAGGATATTGCAGTAAATCAGCCGTTCAAATGACTAAGGATTTAAGCTACAAAACCATTGTCTGGAATATTGATACCAAGGACTGGGCACATCGAAATAAAACAGAAATAATTAAGGAAATAAAAAACCGTGCCGATAACGGTTCGATTATTTTATTCCATGATTTCATTGCCTATAACTCAGATACACCTGAAATTCTTTCTCAGATATTGCCTTTTCTTAAATCAAAAGGTTATAGTTTTATAACCGTTTCGGAAATGCTCAGCCTTGAAGAAATATTATAAAACAAAAAAACACCCTTTCTTTATGCGCTGTGTTCTTAAGGACAGTTTTATAAATGGAATAGTCGGTAGACGAGCGAACACCGCCAGAGGCTCCCTTGTGTAAAGGAAGCTGACGCCGAGGGCGGTTGAGGGATTGTTTAACTATGATTTTTCGCCTTTTACAATCCCCTCGTCACGGCAAGCCGTGCCACCTCCCTTTACACAAGGGAGGCTTTTTGTTTATCTGCAAGTGCGCACTTACTCACCACCGAAGGTGTTTGCGTGATAGAATATTTTACCGCCGAGAGTAATCGTTTAGTTGCTCTCGGCGGCACAATTTATTCGTTTTCAAAATAGGGCTTGGTTCTGTTACAAGTAAAATCGTAATAACATTGTCTTGCATTGATAAATTGGTATGCCATCATCAATAGCGGACGGATTTCGGGATTGCTCCACTTATGATACACCTTGATTATGCTATCATCCAATGTTAAGCTATCTTCATTCAAAAGACCGTATTTAACAAGCAATGGTTCAATTTCAAGGAATTTTTCAAGTTTGATGCCGATTTTTTTAGCCATCATATCCGCCGTATATTGACTTGCTTCTGTTGTGCTTTGTGTGAAAATAATTGCCTTCATTCCATCTTCCGAAGCAAGTAATGAGAAGAACTCAGCAAAGTTCTTTTCAGACAATAGCTTTTTTGATATTTCGGGAGTATCGCTGACAGCGCAAAAGAACGGAAAGTTTTCTACAAGCGACAAATATGTTGTTCCTTCATCGTTGATAATTTGTGATGTTATTTGCTGATTGCCGCGATTCTTGTCAACAATATCCTTTAATAGCGGTCGGCTTTCATTCCCGAAATATGCGCTTTGTACAGTCCATATAGTATCAAACAAAAACTTGAACAAATCTATTCCTTCATCTTTGCAGTGTGTCTTTTGAAGGCAAAATTTAAACAAATCATCAAGGATTTCATCTTGAGTGTAATCAGATATTTTCTTTTCTACCCCAAATAAGGCATCGATTGACACCCCTAAAACCTTAGAAATAGTCGGTAATAAATACGTGTCCGGAACACCGCCATTTTCCCATTTCGATACAGCTTGTCCCGAAACGCCTACTAATTCCCCAAGCTGTTCCTGCGTATAGCCTTTAAGTTTTCTATACTTTGCAATCTTTTCTCCGATTTTGAGTTCCATAATAACCTCCACAGCTTCATTATCACCGGTGTGCTCTTATTATATCACAAATTACGGTTTGATACAATAGAGGCAATGTTGCGTTTTGCAACTGTGGGTTGAATTTTTGCTTTTGTGTCTACAAAAGCAGTGCTTGTAAAGAAAAATGACAGAGAATACAAATCCATCCTCTGTCATTTTCCGTCGGTAGGCAGCGCATACTTAAAACTGTCCTTAAGAACACGCTCCATACGAAAGAGTGTTTTTTAATAGTTTACTTATTGAATATTTCCGTCATGGAAGAGGCTTCAAGTCCCAAGGGTATGAGCACACAGTTATCTCTGACCAGGCTTGATTTCTGAATATCCTTGACGAATCCTTTCAGTGTCTCACTTTCTTCAAGTGATTTTTCTATGTCGCCCTTCGAACCGAACTCTAAGATTATCGCATAGTTAAGGATGCTGTCTGACTTTTTGAAAACATGGACAGTTACCGAAACTTCACCTTCTTCAAGTTCAGCTTTAATCGTATTTGCCGTTTCGTTGTCTTCGCTGACTACCTCATAACCTGCGTCCTTGAAATTCTTCTCAATTTTTCCGTAAGCCGAACAGGATACAAATGTGAGCATAAGCATCGCCGATATAATTGTCAAAGCTACAATTTTAAAGGTTATTTTCTTCATATTCCGTTACCCCCTTTCTTGTATCTGTATTATATCAGATTACTAACGGTTTGTCAATAGATTATTAATAATTAAATTATTTCTCTGTTGGCTGTGAAAACGCCGGACTCAAAAAATTCCGCCGCTTTTTTATTTACGTGTACCCCTAAGCCTTTACGATAACATTCGGCGAGTTCTTCAGCGGCTTCCTTGCTTCCGGAATCCGCAGCCATACGATAGTACAGAAACGCCTGCGCACGATCCTTTTCGGTACCTAAACCCAAACGGTAACATTCTCCGAGTTCAAAAAGTACCTCACTCATTGTTCCTTCACCGTATTTACGTTCCATTGCCGCTATGCAAAGCCACTTGAAATACTCTGTGTAATTTTGTTTTTCTTTCAAAATCATGGCATAGATATACTGAGCCTGCGCAACATTTTTCTCTGCTGCTATTCTGAAATATCTCTCGGCTTTCTCCGCGTCTTTTCTTACTCCTACACCGTCTCTGTATAATTTGGCGAGCATAAATACAGCTTCCGTTACTCCGTCCTCAGCTGCCTGGATGAAGTATTTTGCAGCAATCGTTTCATCTCTGCTTACATTTTCACCCTCAAGATATCTGTAAGCAAGCGGAAGGTATGCCCTTCTCTCACCGCCGCTCAGAGCTTTCTGATACCATTTGACAGCTTCTGCCTTGTTTTTCTCAACGCCTTGACCGTTATCAAGCATTTCGGCAAATCTGTACTGTGCGTCAGGTATTCCCTGCATTGCCGCAAGTGAAAGATACGATTCCGCCAGTTCATAGTTTTGAGCAAAACCCTCTCCGTCAGCTATCAGACAGCCGAGACTGTATATTGCGTCTATATTTCCGAGAGAAGCTGCGGCTTTGTAGTACATAACGGCAGTAGAATATGATTCATTACCGTATCTTGCTTTTTCGAGCGCAAGGTTACCCATAAAATTCATTGCAGGAGAATATTCGTTTGATGCAGCGTAAAGTATATTTTTCATTGCTTCATCGATTTTTACAGGATCCATCTCACCCGATCTCAGAGTTTTTATTCCTTTATCAAAAAACTTCGCCGCCGCACTTTCTGTTATTCCTTTCGTCTGAATAAGCGCCTGTCTTACAGTGCTCGAAGACAACAGCTCCTGTTCCCAGGCTCTGAACACAACTGCGTTTTTTGCCTTTTCAAGTATATGAGAAAGATACTCAGTGAGTTCTTCGGTTTCTGCCGTCAGATATACAAGAATCGGAGTTCTTTTTTCAAGGGTATACTCCATTATATCCTCGACAAGTCTTTCTGCAATAGAGTTTGCGGAAAGCACCAACATTACCACCTGAGCTGATTTTAGTTTTCCGAGAATTTCCCTTAAGTCCTTTTCGTCCGGAGTTATTTTCGGACAAAACCAGAAACGGTAACCGTTTTTTTCCAGTGCTTCGGTGATATTTTCCGCAATATCACTATCCTTATTGCTGAACAAAATATATGAAAAGGGTTTTAAACCCGTGTATAGCTCTTTAATTTTCATTTTTTACCTCCCGTGCAAATCGCAGACCGCTTATAGTATAAAAATCGAAACGACTTCTGTTTCGCTCTCAAAGATATCTTGTTTTATTTTTCTCAGTTTTTATCCTGCGTCAACGCAAATAAAGGTGCCAATAAATTTCACCGCATTGTAACGCAAAACGCAGGATTTAAACTTAAAAATTCAGTCTGAACTGAGTTGATTTTTCAGATTTCACTTGATTTCTGACTTCTCTTTTTTAAATGCATTTGTTTTTCGTAAAGCTTGGCAGTTAATTTACTTTATTTGTCGGGCTTCCGGACTGAAAATTTCTGATATTTTCCGCTACAAGATTAACAAGTCTCTGTCTTGTTTCTTTTGCAGCCCATGCGACGTGAGGCGTAATTATGCAGTTATCAAGCTCACAAAGCGGAAAATCTTCTTTCATCGGCTCAGCAGAAATGGTATCAAGAAACGCACCCGCAATCCTTTTTTCGCTCAGCACACGGTATAATGCCGCTTCGTCCACCACTCCGCCTCTCGATGTATTTATAAGAAATGCGCTTTTTTTCATCAGCGAAAGTGTTTGTTCATTTACAAGATTCCCGGTACTTTCACTGAGCGGACAGTGCAGACTTACAAAATCACTCTGCGAAAAAACCTCTTCCCTTGCACTGTTTCTATATTTTCCGCTATCGCTTCTTGTGCTTACCAGAACATTCATTCCGAATGCTTCTGCCAGTACCGCGACCCTTTTCCCTATGCTGCCATAGCCTATTATTCCAATTGTTTTTCCGCAAAGCTCGCTTATCGGATAAGGATAGTACGAAAATATCCGCGACCTCTTCCAATCCCCTCTTTTTACCGAATCACAATACTGCCGAAACGAGCCGGAAGCTGCCAGCACAAACATCATGACATGCTGTGCAACGGCATTAGTCGAATATCCGGAAACATTGCAGACAGTAATTCCTTTTTCGGCTGCGCTTTGCACATCAACGTTGTTATAGCCGGTTGCAAAAAGTCCTATGTAACGCAGTCTCCCGCTTTTTCCGATCAGCTCTGAGTCAATCTGCGTTTTATTGATAACTATCCCGTCATAATCTCTGAAAATCATTTCAAGAGTCTGTCTGTCATTTACGGAAAAATAATCGATTTTCGCCACCGATTCAAGAACCGAAAAATCTATGTCGTCTGCCGTTACGCTGTCCCTTTCGAGAACCGCTACTTTCATCACTGTTCTCCGTCCGTGATCACTTTTATATTTTTTGCACTGCCGCTGAGTGTACAGCTGACAGTTTTTATTACCGCGGGAGTTTCCGTATCAGCTATCTTTATATTCTCACAGTTCTCAGCTATAATGTACGGTACGACATGATAGTTATTTCCGTAATCTTCAAACTTAAGCGACGTTTCCGGAACCAATGCTCTATCCGGCATTTCAACATCCCTTATGCTGACACGCATGTTCGTTTTGACTTTTCCGTCGGAAATTTCATGCTTTTTGGCAGCATAGCATTTCTCCGTATCAGAAGAGAATATCGCAAAGCCTTTTCCGCTCTCAGTCTTTACTCCTGATATTTCGGCATTTTCAAAGCAGATAAAAGGAAAGGCAACTGTGTTATCACTGAAATCAACCGCCGGCTTGTCATTTATTCCTGTGGTTGCAATAAGTGAACATCCTACATATCCCTCGCACGAATCACCGTCGCATATAAGCAGATTTTCTATTCTTATGTTATGCGGCATACTGCACGGGAAGCCGAAATCGTGATCCCCGTGGTTTGTGGCACCGATAAATGACGGTGACTTGACATTTGCATTCGGATACCATGTATTGTTGCGGAAAACGATATCTCCGTCCCAGCTTGAACCGTAATCTCCGCGAAGATTGAGGAACGACGAACCGTAAGCCGTGACGTTTTCAACTGTCATCAGTCCGTGACCTATCGCATTGAAGCACTGATGACCGAGAACTGTGTTTCTGACAGTGAGATTTGCAACGTTTTCATGAGCGTCAAACCTTGACATAACACAGCCGTCCACAAGTATATCCTTGCAGTGGTTTGTCGCCATAAGTCCCCATCTGGTCCTGTCCATTATACCGCTTTGTTTTATGTTGATAATTTTGAAATCGACAACGGAAGTTCCGAGAAGCGCATACGATCCCATCGATACCGGGAGTCCTGCCGCTCCGATAGTTGAATATATCTTTCTGGGAGTGAGATAGCAGTCACGAACAGTAACGTAGGCGCATCTCTGCACGTCTATGAAGCCTGAGTACGGAGCGCCGTGATCAAGCTCGCCTGTAACAAGATGTGTTAAACCTTCTATGACCGTATTTGAACGGAATACCTTGATGTTTCTTGAATGGTAATTGTATTTTGATTCAGCCTGATTTGCTATTACAGTGAAAACTCCGCCTTTTACCGTCAGGGTGGTTTCGTCTATCGGATATGCAACACATGAGGTCACGTTATCAAAATTCCAGATGACTTTGTTAAGAATATATCCGCTGCTGTCAATTACAAAGCAATCCGTTTGGCTTGAGCCGCTGTTCTGATTGAGTCCGAAACGTATAAACTGCTTTTTGTCTGCATTATCGACCTTACAGTAACAGTTACACGGCAGCGTTACGTCAAGCTTCATCTGATTTTTCCTGATTTTTTTTACGTCGAGCTCTATCGGCTTTTTGTCAGACAAAACGGAAAATATTGAAGCGCCGCGTTCCTCAAGCTTTACGTTTCTGTCGTCTATAATGAATTTTGTAGTGCTGAAATCGACATTAGTCTTAACCGGAACGTTCATCGGCGCCGGACCTATGTAATATGTGGCAAAAGGATTGGTTTTAACGTCAATTCCTTTTTGGTTTGCATATTCGTGTGCTTTTTTTATCGCTTCCGAGTCGTCCGTTACACCGTCACCCTTCGCTCCGAACATCTCGTAATTTACAGCCTGATTTTTTACCTCTTCCATAATCTGTCTCCTTTGGTGTTTACTTTTTCAGTTACGTATATCTCTTAGTTACTTATAAGTTCAAATTTATTGACTTTATTTTATTTTAACTGTTTTCTTTCAAAAAGTCAAGCAGTTAAGCAAATATTACTTAAACAACTTTTTCATATCGGTACTTTCAGGTTTAATACGGGATTAATTTCAGAGATATCGGTAATTTTTCTTGACATTGCGGATTTTTGGTGTTATACTGACTTATGCACATTTTTCGGGAGCGGTCATGAAAGATTTTAACAGTAAATCGGCTGAAGTGGAATACAGCCTCAACAAAAAATACAGAAAGACAATATGGAACCCGTTTATCTCAGCGGTAAAAAAGTACAGTCTGATCAGCGAGGGGGACAAAATTGCCGTTTGTGTATCCGGCGGCAAGGATTCTCTATTGCTTGCAAAGCTGATGCAAATGCTTCAGAGATACTCGGAATTTCCTTTTGAAGTTGTAAATATTGCCATGAACCCCGGATATACCCCCGCAAACCTTGAAAAAATACGGACAAATGCAGTACTGCTCGGCGTAGATATAAAAATTTTTGACGCCGATATTTTCGGTTATGTCAGCACAGTTGAAAAATCGCCATGTTATCTTTGCGCCAGAATGCGGCGCGGATTTCTTTATGAATTTGCCGCCGGCGAAGGGTGCAACAAGATTGCTCTCGGGCATCATCTTGACGATGTGGTGGAAACAACCGTTATGGCTATGTTCTACGGAGCTCAGCTCCAGGGAATGCCACCCAAACTCAAAAGCACCAACCATCCCGGTATGCAGCTGATACGTCCGCTGTACTGCGTTTCCGAAAAAGATATTTGCAGCTGGCGTGACTGCAACGGACTTTCTTTTCTTCAATGTGCCTGCAAATTCACCGAAAAGTCGGAGGCTTTCGAAAACCTGAGCAAACGCAGGGAAATAAAACTGCTTTTAAAAAATCTCGAAAAAGACACCCCCCTTATCCGCAATAATATCCTTAACGCTCTGCACAACGTTTGCCTTGACACATTCTGCGGATACAAATCAGCAGGAGTGCGTCACGAATTCGATGAAATTTTCGGAAAATCCGAATAATATCCCGTTTACGGGTTAAATTTTAAACTTCTGATAATACTAAAAAAGGAGAATCAACATGTTTTCAAAACTCGGAGTACAGCTCTACACAGTAAGGGATTTTCTAAGTGACGAAAAGGATTTCGCCAAAACCTTTGAAAAACTCGTTTCACTCGGTTATACCGAAGCACAAACCGCCGGTTCCGGCATTGAAAATCCGGCTTTTGCAAAAGCTGCCTCGGAATCCGGTTTAAGAATTGTCGGAACTCATTACGATTACGGCAAAATTATAAACGATCCCGAATTCACAATGGAGCTTCACCGCGCCCTTGGTACGACTAATGTAGGTATAGGCGGCATGCCTTCGGAAGCAAGAAAAGATTATTCTTGCCTCATGAGTTTTATTGAAAAATTCAATACTGCGGCGGAAGTTTATGCAAAAAATGGCTTTAAGCTTACCTATCACAACCATTCCTTTGAGTTTGTCAGAATAAATGACAATAAAACCATCATGGATTATCTTGCCGAAAACCTCGATAAAAATAATGTTTCTTTTGTCCTTGACACCTGCTGGGTAGCTCACGGCGGAGCTGATGTCAGGTACTGGATAGAAAAACTTAGCGGAAGAATTGATATTCTTCACCTTAAAGACATCAAAGCCTGTTTTGATGCCTCCGGAGCGGTAACGCAGAAATATACCGAAATAGGAAACGGTAACATTTTCTGGGACGGCGTTCTTGAAACTGCCGGAAAAACAGGAGTTTGTCACTATGTGGTCGAGCAGGACTCGGAATGGGCTGACGGCGATCCGTTCAAATCCCTGGAAATAAGCCGCAGATACCTTGAAAAATACATTAAGGCATAAAATGCTCTTTATTTGAAAACATTCAAATGGCGCAACCCGAAAATCAGATTCAGTAAGTAACGATCAATAAAATGAAAAGGAGATTCATATGAAATTAACATTCCGCTGGCAAGGCAAACAGGATAATGTGCCGCTTCGTTTTATTCGCCAGATCCCGAATATGTCGGGAATTGTTTCTGCTGTTTATGACGTTAAGCCCGGTCAGCTGTGGAGTCACGAAAGCATCGAACAGATAAAAAAACAGGCCGCCGACAACGGACTTGAATTTGAAGTTGTCGAGAGCGTTCCGGTTCCCGAGTCAATAAAACTCGGAGATGAGCTGAGAGACGAACACCTTGAAAATTTCTGCGAAAACGTCAGAAGATGCGGAGCACACGGTATCAAGGTTATCTGCTACAACTTCATGCCGGTTTTCGACTGGACAAGAACTCAGCTTGACAAGATGGCTCCCGACGGATCGACTTCCCTCGTTATGTACAACGAACAACTCAAACACATAGATCCTTCATCCGATGAAATCGCACTTCCCGGTTGGGATGCCAGCTATACAAAAGAGGAAATGGCTGTGCTTCTCCGTAAATACAGAGCGCTCGGTGAGGAAGGACTCTGGAAAAACTTTGAAATATTCCTGAAAAAAGTTATTCCTGTTGCCGAAGAGGCGGGCGTAAAAATGGCAATTCATCCGGACGATCCGCCGTATCCGATATTCGGAATACCGAGAATTATTACCGGCGAGAAAAATCTTGAAAGAATGTGTCGCATAGTTGACAGCGTCTATAACGGTATTACTCTGTGCACCGGATCTTTCGGCTGCTGCAAAGATAACGATATTGTTAAAATGGCGGAAAAATTCACGAAAATGGGCAGGGTTCACTTTGTCCACATGAGAAACGTCCTTATCCTCGATGACGGCTCGTTTGAAGAAAGCGGTCATCTCAGTTCAAAAGGTTCGCTTGATATGTATGAAATTACAAAAGCGCTTGTTCTGAACGGATTTGACGGTTATGTACGTCCTGACCACGGAAGAATGATCTGGGATGAAAACGGCAGACCCGGATACGGCCTTTACGACAGAGCTCTCGGCGCAACATATATCAACGGACTTTTCGAGGCAGTTGAAAAGCAGTATAAAAAATAACTTGTATTTGTAATTTAAACTTGCATCTGCTTGTTAAATGAAGTTTGAGCCAAATTCTATTGATGATAGCGACTCTTCATCAGATAATAAAAAATCACCCGTCATCTTTTAAGTGGCGAGTGATTTTTTTAACACCGACTCAGCGAGCGGTATTTACAATTTAACCGGTATTCTTTCAGCTGTTGTTTAATTTATTGAATAACGTATAACTTTTATTTACAACTTTGACGTCAGCTGAATGCTTGCCGTTTAAGTCTGATTTACATTTACTTTTCCGCTCTTACCTGCGACCGGCAATTGAGACAAGCAAACCGCCGTAAAAATCAGCAGACAACCTACTGTCTCAGGGACAGTCAGCGCGTTATTTTCCGGAGAAATTATAAATGCAGCAACAACTGCAAAGACTGACTCCAGACTCATTATCAGAACAGCCACAGCTGCCGGCACGCGTTTTTGTCCGGCGATCTGAAGTGTGAACGCAACGCCCGATGAAAATAACCCGGCATACAGTATACTGAACCATCCGTTAATTACCGTTTCTGAACTCAGCGGCGGATAACCAAGCAAAACAGTATCCGCAAAGATAAATACGGCAGACAAAACAGCACAAACCGAAAACTGAATAAGCGAAAGCAAAATCACATCGGAACACCTGCCGTATTTTTCACAAAAAATAATGTGCATTGAAAAAGCAACGGCACAAAGCAATATTACCACTTCCCAAATGGTAAGACCGAATCCTTCCCCCGGCTTAATGTTAAGAAGATAAAACCCCGCTACCGATATTCCGACGCACATAAGAACAATCCCCGAGGGTCTGTTACCGGAAAATATACCTATAAGCGGAACAATAAGAATATAGAGCGAGGTAATAAAAGCCGCTTTACCGGGAGCCGCCTCCATCAGACCTATGTTCTGAAGGTTGGTTGCAAAAAACAGAACGATGCCGCAAACTATCCCGCCTTTTACAGTAGAATACGAAACATTTTTTTGCTTAGTTCGGGAAAATCTCAGAATCAAATAAACAGCCGCAAGAAAAAATGCTCCGACAACTGACCGCATCGCTGTGAACGAAAAAGGTCCCATTTTCTGCATAGCATCACTTTGCGCTATAAATGTAGTCCCCCAGAAAAACGCTGCAAGCAGTAACATTATTATTCCGGAGAAATACCGGGAAATCTTCATTATAAAACACCTCTTGTCGATAATTCGCTATTTATTTTAACACAAATTCAGCATAATGAGATAACTTTATTTAATATATTGGTTAATGATTTGTAACGTTAATTGAAACAAAATATCAAAACCTTTATCTGTAAAAAAATTTCTATTGACTTTTGCGGCACGTTATGGTAAAATTGTCTGAAAAGATGTGCAGATTATTTACTTATGGTTAAAGGTGTGTAAATTGAAATTCAAAGATATCAAAGGACTCTTACTTAGGATAGTTTTACTTGCTGTCCTGCTTTCTGTATCTTTTGTGCCTATATATTTCATTTTCAAAAAAGTTGACTCGAATTTATGGACTGCTCTTACAAGCGGTAACCAGGCAAAAATTGTCGAAGCTGTTGAAAAATATGACAACAGATACGGAATGATAATTATTTCAATTCTGCAATTTGTGCAGGACTTTTCTATTATTATACCCAGCGCTCCTATTCATATTGCCGCTGGTATTGTTCTCGGAAAGTGGAAAGGATTCCTTGTTTGTCATCTTTCGGATCTTTTGTACAATGTTACCATTTTTCTCGTTTATAAAAAGATCAAGAAACATGTTGATAAAATTGCCGCAATTGATGAAAATTCAAAAACAGTCCGTTTTCTTAAAGAGGGTCTGAGTCCGGCTTATATGGTGGCACTTGCCTGCATTATTCCCGCCATACCTAACGGTTTCATTCCTTATGCCGCCGCCAGCACTGATATAAAGCTGAAAAATTATTTTTTTGCCGTCGCTTTCGGGGC
Source organism: uncultured Clostridia bacterium (assembly GCA_944391815.1). Classification (GTDB taxonomy): domain Bacteria; phylum Bacillota; class Clostridia; order Oscillospirales; family CAG-272; genus SIG673. The sequence goes on from CALXUV010000079.1 coordinate 34,750, forward strand.
TGCTGTACCAACGTTTGTTCTTACAACGATCGGCGGAGTTATATTTGAAGGAAACTGGCTTCTCTTCGTTTTTCTTATCGTTCTCTCTTTTGTCGGCGTATTCCTGCTGCTCAGATATCAGAAAAGGATTATCGGATTTTTTCACGGTATTACTTCCAAAAGCAAAAATAACAGTTGCGAAAAACAGGCGCAGATTACGACAGAAGCCGAGCTTTCCGATATAACGGCAGATTTAACGCCGGAAGAAAAAAACGAAGATTCCGATGGCACCAAAAATTCTACGGAAGAACCCGGTTGTTTCAAAAAAACAAAATAATCAGTAATTTTTTTAATTTGATCCGAATATTTTTAATTATCTATTGATTTTTTTGCCTCGTTGTGCTATAATTACTGTTGTATGTGCCGGCATGATGGAATGGCAGACGTGACGGACTCAAAATCCGTTGGTAGCAATACCGTGTGGGTTCAAGTCCCACTGCCGGCACCAATTTCAAATAATCCGAACTTTTTCTGATATGGAAATGGTTCGGATTATTTTTTATTCAGGGTTATTTCCGGTATGCGTAATTGTTTTAACCTTGATGTTGAAAATAAGCAAAGAATTTACCAAAAAGTACTTACCGGCGGAAATAATTTTAAAAATAAAAAAAGAATTCTTGGAAAAACAATTCCCTACGCCGGACGCAGTAAATGCTCAACCGCAAAGCGTCTGCCGAGGAAGTAAATTTTTGCGTTTCTGGTTTTGTCTACCTTTAAGAACCTTGCCCAAATAATTGATGTTGCCGATTCACTTAATTAAAAAGATACAATACAAATAAGATAGCGACCGCCAAAGCGGTCGCTATGGTTTTAATTTGTTAATTGGTTTTAGCAATTAAAGTAGATAAAGCTTTTCTTTGTCCTTCGGTTGGTTCTTTTAGTTTGCCATTTTTCAGCAAGCAAGTAATGCAATGGAGCAAAAAATAGCTATCAGAACGAAAAACAAACTGCAGCTCATATTCCTTGATTTTGCGGAGATGCGATGGCACCGTGTTGAGGACCGCTTTGGCATAGGGCTCTTTGATCAAATCAAATTCCGCATTGTATTTCTTTTTTATACGTTCGCCGACAGCAATTAATTTATCGTTAATTTCTTTGCTTGCAAGCATAACGATTTGCCACGAGGATTTAAACTCACGGTCAAAATCTCCAACAGTTTTTACATACCCTCGCTCAGCCAACCAAGTATAATCGAGTTTTGTCAGTTCAGCTTCATCCTCCAGTCGATACAAAGATAAAACTTTTTGATTTTCCTCGGCAATGTTTCTCTCTTTCGCAGAAAGTCTGTCCGACCATTGTGTATCGAACTGCCAGAATATTTCCCCGTCGTTTCTGTTCCACATTGGACCGCTACAACTTTTCACGTACACATAGTCATCCGGCAAATTCATATTATCAGGCACAACTGTTGCATGAACAATGTTGTGCCCGCCATCGGGGCGAAAGGTTGCTACCTCATTAAAGCTGATGTAGTCATCAACTAAATTTTCTCCGGAGAATGCAGTGATATAAGGAATGAGCGACCACAATACAAAATTTTTATTCTGCCGGTTTACGATTGAAGGCTCTTTTATTCCGTTTCGGAAAATAAATGTGTCCCGGGGGCTGCAAGATGTAAATGTGAGAGGTTCATCAGTTTGATTACAGATTATAGCTTCATCGTCAAGTACACCGGAATTAACAAGCTCATCGTACAAATCGTTTGCAAATAACTCAGCTGCACGCTTATACATATTGTTTTGCATAATAAGAAGATCGACAGTCGGTTCAGAAATAATGAAGTTCAAAATATATCTATCTTTCTGTTTTTGTAGTAAGCCGTATTCTTCCAAATGTTCAACTTCTGTTTCAACGTATACAGGAGATACCCCTAAGTCATCAGCAATGTTATTTACTGTTTTAGCTGTGTTGCGCACTGAATAGCAAATATTTTGCGCAAGGCTTGAGCGTAAAAACTCATCAAGTGATTTTCGTCCTGCACAACCATTGATACCTATTGAATGAAACTTGATCGGATTGAATTTTAATTGACTTGATTTTCTCAATGTGGTTATACCTCGTTTCAGTTCTTTTTTTGCTTCAAATAAGTGCCACTTGACAGTACCGAGAGGAACACCAAAACTCATTGCAATATCTGCTTGCTTGCGGTTTTCAAAATAATATGCAATTAAGATTTTCCGCTGTAATTTGGAAAGATACGCTATCTCGCTTTGCAGACGGCGAATTGTTTCATAACTTTCATCTGCATCTGTAACTGAATCCGGGTCCGCAATCAGTTCTGCAACTTCATCAACTGATACGCCCACCATGTTCTTTGCATTATCACGATAGTAATTACTTAAAGTATTATGTGCGATCGTCCAAATAAATTTAGATACATCCCCGATGTTATCCTTGCTGATTAACGCACGAAATGCTTTTAGCACTATCTCCTGAGACAAATCCTCTGCATCCTCGATGGACTTACATCGTTTCAGTGCAAAGCCGTATATCGGTTTCAGATATCCGATTATCGTTATTTCTGCAGTATGTTTGTTCACTTGCTTGTACCTCGTTTGAAAGCTTTCACTCATATAGACACAAAAATCTGAAAAGGTTGGGCTGTTTTGAAAAAATTCATCTGAATCCAAAAGAGAAATCAGGAGCAAAAGACTCATAACGTTCACTGAAAACTAAATGGAAACACATGCCTGTCACATTCATTTTCATTCTGAAATATGTAATACAGATTTAATCCGGACTCACATTTCGTAAACCAAAACCGCCGGTGGACAACAATAGTCAACATTCTTCAGGTGAAGTCCCTTGCCGTACGCTTCGCGGACAATCGCCATAACAAAATATTTCGTTGCGTCTATGCATCTGAAAAGATCGGGAACAGATGTCAAATGCTTCGGAACAGGTGTTTTCATAGCGGTAGTAAAGGCTGTAAACGCATCTCCGATCGCAGATTTTATTTCCGCCGTGGCCGATTTTACAATTCTCATGACTTTTTGGTAATCACTTTTTTTCATAACGGGAATTTTTACATAAGGTTTATTATCGCGATAACCAATCAAACCAACCATTTCAAGTGTTGAAATATACGCGATAAACTCATTCGGAATATCAGAATTATTAAGAGAAGTGCCGTTGTAAACATGCCAAAGCAAAGGAATTATGTGTTTGAAATACAGATCATAAACACCACCATAACGGTGAGGACTATCCCACAGTGTATTTTAACAATATTTTCAAAAACATTTGCAAGCGTCTTTTGACTTAGTCCGCATACCCTCTCAGAATTTTATGCAAAGGTTTGCCTTTTGCAAGCTCGTCAACGAGCTTATCCAGGTAGCGGATTTCTCGCATCAGAGGGTCTTTGACCGTTTCCACGCGTACACCGCATACATTACCGGTAATCAGAGTGCGTTTTGTATTAGGAGCAGGAGCCTTTCTGAAAAAATCTCCGTATGTGAGTTCTGTCGAAAGTGTTGACTCAATCGCATCTGTCGAATAACCGGTCAGCCATGAAGTAACTGTAAGTACCTCCTCTCGTGTTCTTCCCTTTTTCTCTGCTTTGGCAATCAAAAGAGAAAAAACCTTGGAAAATAACATATTATAGATTCTGTCACTGTCCATATTTACGTACTATCTCCTTCAAAATTTCTTCATCCGCCGGGCAAAATTCATAATCTGATATCTCGCTCGGACTTATCCATCTGATATCGTTATGCTCAAGCTTTTGCGGCTCACCTTCGGATATTGTCGCATTAAACAGTGTCAAATGCACCGTTAGTTCCGGATAGTCGTGAAGCACTTCCATAAACACTTCACCGACCGAAACAGTTACGGCAAGCTCCTCACGACACTCTCTGATAAGCGCCTGTTCCTTAGTTTCACCGGCTTCTACCTTGCCGCCGGCAAACTCCCAAAGTAGCCCTCTCGCCTTATGTGCAGGCCGACGGCAGATCATAAATTTGCTCCCCTTCCAAATCAGAGCAGCTACCACTTCTGTTATTTTCATATTTCTTCAATTCCTAAACTTTTCAGATATTTATATGTTCCATCGTAATATTCGGGCAGACGTGTGCTGTCTTCCCAAAAACCGCTGACATTTTTATTCGGGTTGCCAACAGGAACACAGATAACCATCCCGGCTCTTGCACGGGTAAGCAGCACACGATAAGCATTGAGCATATATTTTTGCAGTTCGAGATTGTTCTCTGTGCTACCGGTGAGGAAATTTATCATTCAGCGCTTTAATTCACTCGGATATTCCGGCTTCACCGGTATTAATTTCTTGCCCGCCACCCACAAGACGAACAATAGTTGCCCAATCATGACGTTGATCCAGTGACCATATCAGGAAAGCAGCTTCTGACATCGGAAAGTTCGGCACCTTCAGTTTATTGCCGTATGTTCCTCCTCTTTTGAGATAATCAGCAAGTCTTTTGTGAGTCCATGAACATTGCGCTTCGTCAAAAATTGCAACGTGCTCTACTTCACCGTATCCTGACTGTGCCAGTTTTACCGCCTTTTCCGGATCTATTTCAAGAACTCCGTTTTCAACAGGATTTTTGATTTTTGCAAGCATATTATCTCGGTAGCGGTGGATCATCTGTATTGATTTTCCTACCTCTCTGCGCGAGTCGGTAATTTTCTTTCTCTCGTTTTTATCGCGGCACCTCTTTACGTTGTCCCGGGCAAGTGCTTCTGTTAAAACTGCGACAAGCGGACCATTACCGGAAAGATAAACCGCGCCTTCATCTTTAACCGGTTCTTTTTGCCCCTGATATGTCTGCTTTATCGCAACATCAAGTCCGACAAGAGTTTTACCTGCACCCGGAACGCCCGTAACAAAACAAATACTTTTCTTTTGATTCTCCTTACTATTATGAATGACTTTCAAAATATAAGCTATCGTCTTATCGGTAGAAACCTTGTCCGCTTCTTGCCGTGTAATATTTTCAACAGAATGATTTTCGTATAGTGATTTTGCCGCCTCTATAATCGCTAGGGTTGGTGCATAAGGGCTGATAATCCAATCTGAGTTTACCGGCATTTCATCAGGAAATCTTTTCAACACCTCGGAAATCGAGAAGAGAGTTATTATCGGAGCAAGTAAATTTCCCAAAACTGTCATAATAAAGACAACGGGTACTGTTTTTCATTAAACTGATCCTTTCACTTTCACTTTTTGTATGTGAGCGCTTTACCTTAATTTTTTGTACTTGTCCGGAACAAGTTGCTGGCTATCATCCTTTGTTTCAGTGAGTGTCTTGCTTATCTTTACTGACACTTTGCTTATGACTGTAGCCCCGTCTTTTTTATTTTTTGACAGTTAAGGACTTATTCCGACTTTTGCGGCGAATTATCTGCTTTTCATTTCCCGGTCAATAAGTGGTCTTAAAAGCCGCTTAAGCTTGTAGCCATTTCCACCTTATAAAATTAATTGTATCCACACTTATTTTACTTCATTATTTCCCTATTTGCAATATGATTATTTAAAAAATACGACGAACTCATAAGTTTTAAATTTCAGTAAGCGGTGAATTAGTTACGTCAACAAGATAAAAAATGACAGTTGAAGAAATGGAGAAATTGGTTTTTCTTTCGCTTTTTGTGTAGAATCTACGGTAAAACATAAAAAACCGTTTGGCGATGTTAAGATAACGACTATGAAGGTAAAATCGTTAATTTTATTTTGTAACACAGTACGTAAAAATATTATATTTGAGAAGACCTGTACATTCTCTCTGCATTTTTAGCGGAGAAATAGGCAGGCACAAAAAAGGGGCTGAGTCAAAAGCTTAAAATTAAGCGAATGGCTCAGCCTTTTGCTGTGCAATTTTGCACGTTTCGGCAAAACAAAAGAAAAAAGCCACGAAATGAGGCAAAAATGAGTATGACGAAA
>CALXUV010000080.1 GCA_944391815.1 uncultured Clostridia bacterium
TTTCGTCATACTCATTTTTGCCTCATTTCGTGGCTTTTTTCTTTTGTTTTGCCGAAACGTGCAAAATTGCACAGCAAAAGGCTGAGCCATTCGCTTAATTTTAAGCTTTTGACTCAGCCCCTTTTGAGTGTTAACGGAAAATTAACAAAATCTTTGCTATGCATTAGCCGATTGTATGATATAATTAACTGGAAATAACAGAAAAAGGAGATGGTAGATTGGACACATTGCCCCGAAGTAGCATGTTACCGAGAGGGTTTGATCCGTACAAAATAACTTTGTTAAATCACTGCAAGTGTGTAAGTATGCTGTGCTGATGCCGCTAAATAACATCAAACAGTAATATTTACAACTAAGATTAACGGAGGAATTTATGACGGAGATTTTACAGCAGCTGCTGTTGCAGCTTATACTTATAATGCTTAACGCGTTTTTTGCCGCTACCGAAATAGCGGTAATATCACTTAATGAAAAAAAGGTCAAGGCTTTGGCCGAAGAGGGAAATAAAAAGGCCGCGGGGATGCTCAGAATAATAGAGGATCCGACTAAATTTCTCTCGACGATTCAGATAGGAATCACGCTTGCAGGATTTCTGGGATCGGCGTTTGCGGCTGATAACTTTGCCGAAAGGCTTACAAGTTTCTTTATCAGGACTTTCAATATTCCGCAGTCCGGAGCGGCAGCGATAAATACCGTTTCGGTAATCATCATCACGCTTATTCTCTCATTTTTCACATTGGTTCTCGGCGAACTTGTTCCGAAAAGAGTTGCTATGCGACATAAGGAAAAACTTGCCGGAGCGGTGTGCGGAACAATATCCATGCTTGCGGTTATACTCAAGCCTGTCATCTGGCTTCTTACAGTGACAACGAACGGTATACTCAGACTTATAGGAATAGATCCTGATGCAAGCGACGAGACAGTTTCCGAAGAAGATATAGTACTGATGCTTGATGCGGGTGCTGACGAAGGAACGCTTGATCAGAGCGATATTGAATACATAAAAAATGTTTTCAAGCTTGACAGACTGGTGGCGTCGGATGTAATGACACCGAGAAATTCAGTTGTATCAGTATCCGATGAAGCCGGAAAAGATGAAATATTTTCAATAATCGAAAACGAAGGTTATTCGAGAATACCGGTTTACAGCGGAAGCAAAGACAATATAACCGGAATACTTTACGTCAGGGATTACCTGCTGAAGGTCGGAGAGCCGGATTTCACGATGGAACAGGCGGTAATCAAGCCGGTTTTTGTTCCGGAAAGCATTCATCTTGATCTGCTTTTCAAAGAGATGCAGGTAAAGCATAATCATTTGGTAATAGTGGTAAATGAGTACGGAGTTCCTGCCGGTATAGTGACGATGGAAGATATTCTTGAGGAGCTTGTCGGTGAAATCTGGGATGAGCAGGATGAAGAAATCCAACCGATAAAACAGCTTGACGAAGATAGTTATACGGTTCTGACAAGCGTATCATTTGATGAATTCTGCAGATATTTTGACATCCAGCCGGAAGAAGATGACGACTCTTCAACGCTGAACGGACTTATAACAAGAATGAGCGGAAATATTCCGGAAGCGGGATTTTCTTTTGAATATCACGGTTACCTTATCACTGTCACAAAAGCAAATGAAAAGCAGACTGAAGAAGTAACTGTCAAACGTCAGAAACCGGTCGAAAGTGATACTGAGGATAAGCCCGAAGAAACTGATAAATCCGAATAACCGGTTAAATTAATTTTCATATAAATCAGAAAACAGAGAAAACAAGACTTTTTGCTGAACTATTATTTGCAGAAAGTCTTGTTTTTTTATAAAAAACTTGTTGACAAAACAACAAGTTTGTGGTAATATAGGTGGCGTTGTGCTTTCCTCAAAGCAGACGGTGCCGTTTTAAATGATAAAAAGAGGGTGTGATATGGAAGAAAGATTTGAAACATTTACTTTTCTTATTTCAGGTATTGCCAAATACATAAGAAAAATCAAAACTGAGGAGATGGAAAGTTTTAGTCTTAAAAGTCCGCATGTAAACTGCTTATTTCACCTGTACAAAGAAAAAACTCTTACTGCAAAGGAACTTTGTGACATCATAGGCGAAGATAAGGCAAACGTCTCCCGTTCTCTCGAATATCTTGAAAGAAACGGATTTATACAGGTCGATTCAAAAACAGTGAAAAGGTACAAAAGTCCGTTAAGACTTACCGATAAAGGTCAGGCGGCGGGAAAAGAAATAGCTTTTAAGATAGAAAACTTTGTAAGTCTGATAAGCAACGGAATCTCCGAAGAAGATCGCAAAATCATGTATAAATGTCTTGCAATCATCAACAATAATTTAAAAAAAGCCTGTGAAGGTGGAAGCGAAAGGAGTACCGAATGGGAGAACGAATAGATTGCATACTTGAAAAACAAAGGGCTTTTTTTGCAAAAGAGAAGACATATGACTTGAATTACAGAATTTCAGCTTTGAAAAAACTGAAAAACAGCATACAGAAATATGAGCATGAAATAGCTGAGGCTTTGAAAACAGACCTCGGCAAAAGTGAGTTTGAAAGCTATATGTGTGAAACCGGTATGGCACTGTCCGAAATAACTCACATGCTGAAGCATATAAAAAAATACAGCAAGCCTTCAAAGGTAAAAACTCCTGTTTCTCAGTTTTACTCGGTAAGCAGAAAAATAAAGGATCCGCTTGGCAACGTTCTGATAATCAGTCCCTGGAATTATCCGTTTCTGCTGAACTTTCAGCCGCTTATCGATGCGATAGCCGCAGGAAATACCGCTGTACTTAAGCCGAGCGCATATTCACCGGCAACATCCGAAATAACGGTAAAAATCATATCGGAAACTTTTCCGGAGGAATATGTGGCGGTTGTAACGGGAGGACGGGCTGAAAATATCAGCCTGCTGAAGAAAAAGTTCGACCTTGTATTTTTTACCGGAAGCGAAAACGTAGGAAAAGAGGTTCTCAGGAACACGGCGGAAAACCTGACTCCGGCGGTGCTGGAACTGGGTGGAAAAAGTCCATGTATTGTTGACGAAAGCGCAAAGATACCGCTTGCGGCAAAAAGAATAGTTTTCGGTAAATATCTGAACTGCGGACAGACATGTGTTGCGCCTGACTATATACTTTGTAAAAGAGAAATAAGGGATCAATTTGTAAATGCGGTAAAAGCTGAAATAAAAAAACAGTTCGGCGAAAATCCTCTTGATAACAAGCTTTACGGAAAGATAATAAACCGCAAGCATTTTGACCGTCTTTTGTCCCTTATCGATAAAGAAAAGGTAGTCACAGGCGGCGGATACGATGAAGAAAAACTGAGAATTGAACCGACGGTAATGACTGATATAACTTTTGAAGACAGGGTGATGGGAGAGGAGATATTCGGTCCGATCATGCCTGTTCTGAACTACGATAATATTGAGGATGTTATTTCCAAGCTCAGGGAAAAACCTAAACCGCTTGCGCTCTATATTTTTTCCGAAAACAAGGAAACTGTGAAAAGAGTCACCGAAAGATGCAGATTCGGAGGCGGATGTGTCAACGATACGATTATCCACTTGGCAGTAGATTCGTTAGGTTTCGGCGGAGTCGGCGAAAGCGGTATGGGTGCATATCACGGAGAAACCGGCTTCAATACATTTTCCCACATAAAAGGAATTGTCGATAAGAAAACATTTCTTGACATTCCTCTCAGATACCAACCGTATAAAAACGGTAAAAATGAAAAAATGTTACGCAAATTTTTAAAATGATTAAGAAAAAGAGGTAAAAAAATGAAACAAAAATCTATATCATTAAAAAGAGTACTTATAATTGTTCTTATAGCATTGGTAGGTGTTGCGTTGATAGCCTTACTTACAGTTTACGGAATATGGCACAACGAAATTTCCACACTTACGAGTTTCAGACAGATAAGAGAAAGAAACGACGCACATAATGACGGTTCAGTTTATATGATGGAAGTGAGCGGCGGATTCTATCTTGACAAATTTATCGAGCAGGGCGGAGCAAAAAGCGATGCTGAGCTTATTCAGTTCATAACTGACAGTATAACAAAAGGACTCATAGACATGGGACTCAGTGAGTCCGATATCGGCTGCTCCTCATTTACGGCTGTAAGCGAGAGCGGCGACAGACTTTTCGGCAGAAACTATGATTTTGACAAAACCAATACCTGTATAGTTTTTACTGAAAAAAACAAAGACAGACACGCTACAATATCCACCGTTGATCTGCAGTTTCTCGGAATTGACGTAAACAGTGACGTAAACGGTCTGATGGACAAAATAACCTGTCTTGCAGCGCCGTATGCACCTCTTGACGGAATAAACGATGCAGGCGTAAGCTGTGGAATATATATGTCATATCAGGGCGGCGCAGAAACTGTTGCAACAAACCAGAATACTGATAAGCCGGACTTCACTTCCACAACGCTTCTGCGCCTCATACTCGATTACGCAGACAACGTGGAAGAAGCTGTTGAAATAGCCAAATCTTATGATATGCACGATTCCGCAAATACTTCATATCATTACATGGTAGCTGATGCAAGCGGAAAAAGCGCAATTCTTGAATGGGTTTGCGGCACCGACAGTACTGACAACGACGGTTCGGCAAGAGAGCTGAAGGTGACATACAACGATAACGATTCACATATAGGTGAAAAAGAAGGAAATGCCGATTATCAGTGGATAACAAACTTTATAATACAGCCCGGTTATTATGAGAAACAGGAAGATATGAAGGGGCTTGACAGATATGAAAAGATTTATGAAGAGCTGTCAGCAACAAACGGAGTAGTCAAGGACGAAAAAGCCGCGATGGAAATTCTGGCGGCGGTCGGCAGAAGAACCTGGGACAATGATGACGGAAACGGCTGTACGGTACACAGCGTAGTCTACAATCTTACCGATAAAACGGTATTATGGGTTACAAATGAAAATTACGACGATGAAACGGCGGTATTTGAATTTTCATTCGAAAAATGAGAAAAATTGAAGGGAACGATTTATGTTAAGAGTATTTGTTGACTCAGGCAGCAGCATAAAACAAGACGAAAAAGAAAAATACGGAGTTGAGATACTTCCTCTTAAACTCAATATGGGCGGTATCGAATATGAAGACGGAGTAGATATATCGATTGAAAAGTTTTATCAGAAACTTATAGTTGACGGTATATTTCCGAAAACATCTCTGCCTTCACTCGGTGATGCGGAACTGAGAGTGAATGCTTATACCGAAGCCGGAGACGATGTGATAATTCTCACGATTTCATCAGGTATCTCGGGAACGTACAACGCACTCAGAACTCTTTTTGCCGACAATAAAAAGGTCCGTGTTATTGATACCAAAACAGCCGTCGGAGGAATAAGACTGCTCGTTGATGAAGTGAACAAATACAGAGACAGATCGGTTGATTTTATAGAAAAAAAGGTTACGAAGCTCATACCGAGAATACGGGTGGTAGCCGTTCCGGAAACGCTTGAATATCTGTGCAAAGGCGGCAGACTGAGTCTTACCGCAATGGTTGCCGGAACGATACTGAAAATAAAACCGCTTATAAGCCTTGACAGCACAAGCGGCAAGGTCAAGATCATGAGCAAAGCGATCGGACTGAAAAGAGCAATGACAGCGGTAGCCGACTCTTTAAGACAGCTCGACTGCGATGAAAATTACGGTATAATTCCGTCTTACACATTCTGTAAGGAGAACCTCGACGTACTTGTTTCGGTGACAAACGATAAGTATAAACCTCAGATGCAGGCGTATGACAATCTTGATCCGGCAATAGCGTGTCATTGGGGACCGAATGCTTTCGGATATATTTTTGTTTCCAAAGCGACAGCAAAGCAACTTGAGCAGTGAAATGTTTTTGACAGCTTTTATTTAATTCACTTTCTTTCAATGATTATTATTTTTAACAAACCTGAAATCCAATTTATAAAAAATCAGCCCGTTAAGGGCTGATTTTTCAGTTAAGAAAATATAAAAAGGATCAGATTGTTTTATGCAGTATATTTTTATATGGGATCAAAATAAATCATGATTCAACTACTATATATTCAATTTACCTTTTAAGTATCAGTGTTTCATAAGGTTTCAGATTAATTTTTGAGCCGGTGACTGCTGAGCCGTCTTCAACCTTCGTCCAGTTGAATTTGCTTGAAGTACTAAGCTCCGAAGAAGAGAAGTTTTCAAGGAAAACATAAATGCTATCACCGTCAGTGCGTGAGTGAGCAGTCATACCGTATGGAAGCTCACCGTCAAAATCGGAAGTAATATGGCATTCGCTCAGTAACTTTGAAACAACAGTGTCGGCAAAGTCACCCTTGTCACGGAATGCAATGAAATATGCTTTTCCTTTGCCATAGCGGTTAACGGTAAAAGCGGGCATTCCGGTGTAAAAGTCCGATGAATAATTTGCGAGCACGTCAGCTGTCTCTGCGTGAATAAGATCGCATAGATCAACTGCGGTGAAAGTTTTGTCATCCATTGTTACTTTATTGCTTTCATCCGGATAAAGAGTATCGGTTTCTTCGCTTATAATGCCGAACACTTTTTTCAGAGAACCGCAGGGTGTTCCTCCGAGATGGCAGAGATCGTTTTCGTTTACAAGTCCGAAAACATATGTTGCAAGGAAAGTTCCGCCGGTTTCAACGAAATCCGCGATCTTTTTTTCAAGTCTGCCATCAACCATATAAATCATCGGAGCAATAATGAGTGAATATTTATCAAAATTGTCCTCAAATCCTATGATATCGGTGTTGATTCCTCTTTTCCAGAGCGGACGGTAAAAATTATTTAAAGTCGGCAGGAGTTTTTTGTTGTCTTTACAAAAAGCATTTGCGTCATCCAGCGCCCACTGATTTGACCAGTCATAGAGGATTGCCGCTTTTGCAACAGTCTGAGTTCCGACAATCTGATCAAGTTTTGAAAGCCTTTTTCCAAGCTCTGATACTTCTCTGAAAACCCGTGTGTTTTCGTTTCCGACATGATCGACCACCGCTCCGTGGAATTTTTCACTGCAACCGCGGCTCTTTCTCCATTGGAAGTACTGAACTGTGTCAGAACCGTGAGCAATTGCCTGAAGCGAAGAAAGCATATGCTGTCCGGGTCTTTTCAACTTGTTGAAAGGTTTCCAGTTTACACAGCTCGGGGTGCTTTCCATCATCATGAACGGTTTGTGTTTAAGCGATCTGTTAAGATCGTGGACACATGCTATTTCCGAAGCCAGATCTATGTCACTTCCGTCGCCTTTCCAGGACGGATAGTTGTCCCAGGAAACAACGTCTATATATTTTGAAATTTCCCTGTAATCAAGTCCCTGATAAAATCCCATAAGGTTTGTCGTTACGGGAATATCCGGAGTATATTTTCTGACGCTTTCTATTTCATGTCTCATAAAGTCGGCAGTCTGATGTGTTACGAATCTCTTCCAGTCGAGAGTAAGCCCGTGAACGCAGTCTTCACCGATGTGTGACGGCGGTTCGATCTGTGACCAATCTGTGTAGGTATGAGCCCAGAAAGACGTCCACCACTGTTTGTTTAAATTATCAAGACTTCCGTATTTTGCTTTCAACCAGTTACGGAACGCTTCTCTGCAGAGAGCGCAGTGGCATTCCCCGCCGTATTCGTTTGAGAGATGCCACATGATCAGTGCCGGGTGTTTACCGTATCTTTCGGCGAGCTTCCCGTTAATAATGGCGGTTTTTTCAAGGTAGAGGGGAGAAGTATAGCAGTGATTATGTCTTTTTCCGTGAAGTGCTGTTCTGCGGTCACTGAAAGTGCGCAGAACTTCGGGATATTTTTGACTTAACCATGCGGGGCGAGCTCCGCTCGGAGTGGCAAGGATGATTCTTCCGCCGTTACGGTAAACATCGTCAAAAGTTTTGTCAAGGAATGAAAAATCAAAAACGCCTTCTGAAGGTTCGAGTTTTGCCCAGGAAAAAATACCGACAGTCATTGTGTTGCAGCCGGAAAGCTTCATAAGACGCATATCTTCTTCAAGTACATCCGGACAGTCGGACCATTGATCCGGGTTGTAATCACCTCCGTGAAGTATGTGCGGAAAATCAGGACAGATTATATCTTTTTTCATAAGTTACTCCCAAAAAAACAAATATACGGTATTTTCCGTAAAAACAAAGAAAACACCGTATATATTTTACATTTGAAACACCTTTATGTCAATTGAAATTTATTGCAAAAATAAAAAAATATTGCACATAAGGGAAGTTATTTGTGGTAAAGCTTTTTCGTTGCGTAAACCGGTTCGCAGGTAAGGTTGAGCCCGAGTTTTCTGTAAACATTCTTATCAACTTCGGAAAGCATAACAGTGACGTGAGCTTCGCACTCCTTAAGTTTCGGAAGCTGTTCAAGTGCAAGAGCTGCAATCGGGTTGGTAGTAGCTGAAATCGCAAGAGCTATAAGTATTTCATCGGCATGCAGTCTTGGATTGTGATTTCCGAGATTTTCGGTTTTGAGTTTCTGTATGGGTTCGATAATAACCGGTGGGAGCAGAATAAGTGAGTCGCTGATACCGCCGAGTTTTTTCAAAGCATTGAGAAGAGCGGCGGCAGAAGGACCGAGAAGGTTGGAGGTTTTTCCGGTTACTATTGATCCGTCCGGAAGTTCGATAGCTGCGGCAGGAGCGCCTGTGAGTTCCGCTTTTTTAAGAGCCGCTATCGCTACTTTTCTGTCTTCGGCAACTACTCCGACCTGATTCATTATTAGTTCAAGTTTCAGTATTTCATCAGAATCGGCATTGCCGTTTCTCTTGCGGCACAAGGTTTCGTAGTATCGGCGGATTATTTCATTTTTTGAGGCGTCACAGGCGGCATTGTCGTCGAACACGCAGTATCCGGACATATTCACACCCATCTCGGTAGGGGAGTTGTAGGGGCATTTTCCGTAGATCTTTTCAAAAATCGCTTTAAGCACCGGAAAAATCTCAATGTCACGGTTATAATTTACTGCGGTTTTTCCTGTTGCTTCGAGGTAAAACGGATCTATCATATTGACATCTGAAAGGTCAACCGTGGCAGCTTCGTACGCCATATTCACAGGATGTTTGAGGGGAAGATTCCAGACGGGAAAGGTTTCAAACTTGGCATAACCGGCTTTGATTCCGCGCTTCTGATCATGATAAAGCTGCGAAAGACACGTGGCCATTTTACCGCTTCCCGGACCGGGGGCGGTAACTACCACCAGCGGTTTGGTAGTCTCTATATATTCGTTCTTTCCATAACCTTCATCGCTTACGATACCGGCAACGTTTGTCGGGTAACCGCTTATCGGGAAGTGCTTGTACGATTTGATCCCGAGGTTATTTAGTCTCTTTATGAAGGCATCGGCAGAGGGTTGTCCGGAGTACTGAGTTATTACCACTCCTCCTACATAAATTCCTATTTCATTGAATGCGTCAATCAGACGCAGAGCGTCCATATCGTATGTAATACCAAGATCTCCTCTTATTTTATTCTGCTCAATGGCGGTAGCAGACAAAACAATTATTATCTCGGCCTTATCTTTCATTTTCAGGAGCATTTTTATTTTGCTGTCGGGACAAAAACCGGGCAGAACTCTCGAGGCGTGGTAATCGTCAAAAAGTTTACCGCCGAATTCAAGGTAAAGTTTACCGCCGAAACTGTCGATCCTTTCCTTGATTTTTTCGGACTGGAGGGTTATATATTTATCGTTATCAAAACAAAGGGGTTTCATAAAACATTAAGCCTCACTTACTGAATTTCAACTTGATAATCAATAGATATATTGTAATACATTTTCCGATATTTTTCAATAGTTTACTGCAAAATAAAGTAATTTTTTTAATTTACGATAAAATAATCAGGAAAAAGCTTGACAATTGGTGTAAAATGTGATATTATACACAGAGTACACGGATACAATTTTTAATCAGGGGTGCTGACTTGAGTCGGCTGAGAATCGGTTGTGACCGTAAACCCTTTAACCTGATACGGATAATGCCGGCGAAGGGAGATTATATGTAAAATATTCATAGATCTCACATCGGCTTGCGTGTGGGATTTTTTTCATGCGATAAGCCGCGTCCGCTAAGGTTTTGAGCGGAGATGTATCGGTGTGAAAAAATATTTTACGGGAGGCTGACAATGAACAGCAAAAACACAGTGGGAAATCAGGCTTTGAAACTCTGCGAATGCGCAATAATGATAGCGCTTGCAATCGTGCTCGACCTTATTTCCAAAGGCATTTCATCATTTTTCCCAAATCCTTGGGTAAACGGAGGCGGAATAACGCTTTCGATGGTACCGCTTGTATTTATTGCATACAGGCATGGCAACAAATGGGGACTTCTTACGGCATTCGTTTTTTCTGGAATACAGATACTTACCGGCTGGTACGCCCCTCCTGCAGGAACGGCACTTTCTTTTGTTCTCTGCGTTCTTCTTGATTATGTACTGGCTTTTACCGTACTCGGACTTTCTAATTTTTTTGCCTCATTCTTCAAAAACAAAGTGTTTGGTTACGCATTCGGAGCGTTTGTTGTCTGTATGCTGAGATTTGTGTGCAGTTTTCTTTCCGGTGCAATACTTTGGGGTGAGTACATAACATGGGGATTTACAAGCGTATGGCTTTATTCTTTCGTTTACAACATATCTTATATGCTTCCGAACGCGATACTTACGGCAATCATTATTTACGCGCTTTGCATGGTATTTGATCCAAAAACCCTTAAAAGAAATGTAAAAAGTACGGAAGCCGCTAACTGAATATACACGGAAAACCGCATGTTAACTGAATTTTAAGCATAAGATGCTTAAATCAAGAGCTTAAATATATTTTGTAATGTTAATTAACCAAAAACCGACATATCTTTCAGGTGTGTCGGTTTTTTTATGTGAAGTTGATATTGTTTTAAGTGCTTATCGGGATAAAATGAAATACAAATATTAATTACATTGTCAATAGTTAACTTAATTTACAAATATTACCTTAAACACTCAAAAAGCACTGAAACAAAACTTATATACAGGCGGATAGTGTTATTAAACAGTCTGTAAGGATAAGATTTAATATTAAACGGTAATTGCTTTTGTTCTTGACTTAAACCGCAATATATGGTATAATGTATAAAATATAACTTTCCGAACTGGAGTGAGAATTATAAAAAAAGTCCTTTTGCTCAGTTGCAGTACCGGAGAAGGACACAACAGTGCGGCTTATGCAATAGAAAACGAACTTGAAAAATTCGGTTGCGAATATGCCCACGTCGATCCGGTGTCTTTTAAAAGTGAACGTTCAAAGGAGATAGTAGCGTCACTTTACAATAACATGATTAAAAAATCTCCGTCGCTTTTCGGTCTTGTATACAAAGCCGGTGACATATATGAAAGAACGAAGATAATTTCCCCCGTTTATCTTGCAAATGCGTCATACTCAGATAAACTTGCCAAGTTTATTACTCAGAATCTTTTTGATGCGGTAATTTCAACTCACCTTTACGGTATGGAAGCCATGACGGCTTTGCTCAGAAAAGGGATGAGAATTCCGACTTACGGAGTACTTACTGACTATACCTGTATACCGTTTATAGGTGAAACAAAACTTGATAAATATTTCATAGCGCACGAGGATATGATAGAAGAGACGGTAAAGAAAGGTATTCCGCGGGAAAAAATAATGGTGACCGGAATACCGACAGCAGCTAAATTTTCTGAAGATTTGAGCATGGAGGAAGCAAGGAAATTACTGGGACTGCCGGAAGATAAAAAGATATATCTGACAATGACGGGCGGGGTAGGATGCGAAAATATGATAGGTTTCTGCAATTCGCTGCTCGAAGCTGAAAGTGATGGAAATTACCTGTTGCTCGTTCTGACGGGAAACAATAAATCAATGAAAGAGCGTCTTGACGAAAAATATGCGGAAAGCGATCATATAAAAACAGTTTCCTTTACAAAGCAGATAAACCTTTATATGAAAGCCTGCAACGTAATGATTTCAAAGCCCGGAGGATTATCAAGTACCGAAGCAGGGGCGGCAGGCGTACCGCTTGTGCAGGTTAATGCCATACCCGGATGCGAAACCGAAAACGTCAGGTTTTTTTCTGAGCGCGGTATGTCGCTTCATGCAAAAAGTAACAAAGAGGCGGCTGAAATGGCTATAAAGCTGTCAAGTGACGCAGAAATGTGTGCCAGAATGCGGGAAAGGCAAAAACAGTTTATATACGGAAATGCAGCAAGAAAAATAGCTGAGGAGGTGATTAAAGATGAATAATATATTTTTATGGCTTTTTTTCATCGCTTTCGGTTTTTTAAGCGGCAGCATTATGTTTTCAAGGATAATACCGCTGAAAATTTACGGGATTGACATTGAAAAAGAAGGCAGTGACAGTAATCCCGGGTCCGCCAATGTTTTTATGAAGGTTGGGGTTTCCGCAGGTTTTCTGTGTCTTTTTCTGGATATAATCAAGGGTTTTTTGCCTGTTTATCTTGCGGTAAAATTTATGAACACAGAAAGTTTGTTTTTTGCCGCAATGCTCGCTTCACCCGTGCTCGGTCATGCATTAGCTCCGTTCAACCGTTTTCACGGCGGAAAATGTATTGCCACTTCTTTCGGTGAGCTACTCGGGATTCTGCCGGTGACTTATGCTGTGGTATTGCTTGCAGCCCTCTATATACTTTTTTCCACTGTATTCAAGATAAGCCCGAACAGAATAAGAAGTATTGTGACATTTTCGATTTTCGGTTTTACTGCGCTTGTCGTTCTCGTGCTTATAGGCAAAACCTCGATTGCGTTCGGATGCTTTTTCATATCGCTTACAGCTGTAATTAAACATACAAAATATTTTTGCGGCGATGATTTAAAAACTGATGAACAGAATCGGACTGAACCGGAAGAATCGGAAAGTGAAATCACCATCAACCCAAAATGATGTCTGTTCTTTCATGGCAGGTTTTAAAACAACACAGTATGAGATTTTGTACATGTATAGTTAAATTAACTCAGAGACCGAGGGTAAGTCTTGTTTTTTATTACCGCTCATGTTCAGGATTTTTGTGTGTTCTGAAAAGAGAAATGTGTAAAAATCCGGTTTAAGGACAGCGATTGCTTACTATATGTACTGCTTAATAACCTTCGGAAATTTGTTTTCCGGAGGTTATATTTTTCGGTCGATTTGGTTATAAGCAGTAATTCAGCTTAAATAAACGTAAGGCTGATTAAATAAACGTAAAGATGATCAAATATAATTCGTTAAAAAACGGAATTAAAATAAAACACATGAGCTCAAAAACGCAAATAAATTTAGGAGGATGTTATGTCATTTCATCTGATTGACATTCAGAATTGGCGGAGAAGGGAATTCTACGAACATTTCATGCAGGAGGTCGTTTGTTCTTATTCAGCAACTGTAAATCTTGATATTACCAATCTTAAGAAAACCAAGCTTTATCCGGCAATGATATGACTGATTACAAAGACGGTAAACCAAATTCCCGAATTCCGAACAGCTGTCACGGATAAGGGGTTAGGTATATACGATGACATGCACCCGGCATACACTGTATTTAATAAAGAAAATGAAAACTTTTCTGCAATTTGGACGGAGTTCAGTCCGGATTACAATGTTTTTTTAGATTCCTACAACAAAGATAAGCAGAGGTACACATCGTCGCAAAGATATTCTCCAAAGCCCGGAAGACCTGAGAACTCATTTGATATATCAATGGTTCCTTGGTTTACTTTTACCTCATTTAACATAAATGTTTATGATAAAGGAAAGTACATGCTCCCCATTTTTACATTGGGAAAATTTTATGAAGATAACGGAAAAAGGCTTTTACCTCTTTCCATTCAGGTGCACCATGCCATGTAGGAAAATTCGTTGAAACACTGCAAACTCTGATCGATAATTTTGATATCTGTAAAGAAAACGTAATAAACGGATAGTTTAATTCATTAGTTAAATTAAATAACTGCAAAAAGCATTACGAAGTGCAACATCCGTAATGCTTTTTTGTATGAAGCTTTAATGATGAACTGAAAAAACGTCTTTTCAGTCGGAAAGATACATTTTTCAGCGCAGAGATTGGTTAAAAATGTTTGTGTGTGGACTTGATCGGAATTTATAAAAAGGTAAAAGACAAAACAGTGATCAGCATGGTTAAAGTCAAAACAAATATCAAAAAACAAAAAAGGTGTCGTTACAGGATGTTAACCGGCACGGCACCTTGAATTTATAAGCTTTGCAAATATTATGTCTTGACATGAATTATCTCTGAAATCTCTCTTCGGAGAAAGTCAGATAAAACGTTCTGAGCACTACATGGTTAAAAAAGCAAAGATGATATACCCTTAAACTTCGGCTATTACATCTATTTCAACAAGTACATCTTTCGGCAAAGTTTTTACTGCAACGCAGGAACGGGCTGGTTTGGAGGTAAAATACTCGGCGTAAACTCCGTTGAAGGCCGCAAAATCACCCATATCCTTAAGGAAGCAAACGGTCTTGACTACTTTGTCCATTGAAGTGCCGGCTTCGGTGAGAACCTGAGCGATATTTTTACATACCTGATGGGTCTGAGATTCAATTGTGTCGGCTTCCACATTGCCGGAAAGAGGATTTATAGCTATCTGACCTGATGTAAATACAAAAGAAGAAGTCTTGATTGCCTGAGAATAGGGACCTATTGCGTCAGGTGCGTTTTTTGTGTATATCTTTTCCATAAAAAACAATTCCTTTCTGATTTATGTTTTCAGCAAATTACTTTGAATCCGGATTTTCTCAGGCTTGAAATTATTTCGTCAATGTGCTGGTAGTTCCTGGTTTCTATGGAAAGGCGCAGGAAGCAACCGTTGATATCCGCAGTTTCGCTCGCTCTTTCGTGATGAACCGAAACAACGTTTCCGCCGCATCCGGCAATTATCTCAGATACAGCACTGAGCTGACCGGGTTTGTCCATAAGTTCAATACAAAGAGTGCAACTTCTGCCGGAAGTGAGAAGACCTCTCTTTATTACTCTTGAAAGAATGGTAACGTCAATGTTACCTCCGGAGACAACGGCGACGACTTTTTTATTTTTGACATCGATTTTGTTGAAGAGAACTGCCGCCACCGACGTGGCTCCGGCTCCTTCGGCGATCATTTTGTGCTGTTCGATAAGAGTCAGTATGGCAGTTGAAATTTCGTCCTCGGTAACCGTTACTATTTCATCGACATATTCAGAAACCAACCTGAAAGTGTTTTCACCCGGCTGTTTTACCGCAATTCCGTCCGCAATTGTCGATACAGAAGGAAGAGTTTCGATTTTGCCGTGAAGCACAGAGTTGTACATGCTTGGAGCACCGGCTGCCTGAACGCCGTATATCTTGACAGACGGACGGAGCTTTTTCAGTGCAAAAGCGACTCCCGAAATAAGACCGCCTCCGCCTATCGGTACAACGACTGCGTCAACGTCTTCCATTTCATTAAGAATTTCAAGTCCGATAGTACCTTGACCGGCAATAACGTTTTCGTCATCGAAAGGATGTACGAAGGTATAGTTTTTTTCGTCGCGCAGTTCAAGTGCTTTACGGTATGCGTCGTCGTAAACGCCTTTGACCATACATACTTCTGCGCCGTAGCTTTTGGTTGCCTCAACTTTGGAGATCGGAGCGCCGTCAGGCAGACATATAACCGCTTTGATCCCGTATTTTGAAGCCGCAAGAGCGACGCCCTGAGCATGATTTCCGGCGGAGCAGGCAATAACGCCGTGTGACTTTTCCTCTTCGCTCAGCTGTGAAATCATATATCCGGCACCTCTGACCTTGAAAGAACCGGTAACCTGAAGGTTTTCAGGCTTTATGTAAAGTTGACAATCCGGGTTGATTTTCGGCGCATGAATGATGTTTGTCTGACGCACGACTTTTTTAAGAACGTGCGACGCGTGATAAATTTTATCAAGGGTGAGCATAGTGACACTTCCTGTTCTGTATAAATCTGTTTGTTTAAGTTTTGAAAAACAAATGTTTTATTTGTTATTGGCTTTATTTATGGCTTAGTTCAGTGAAGCTGATTATTGAGTGGGATGGCATCCCTGAGCAAGAGTTTTTATACTTTTCGTAAAATCAGAATTATGTCAATTTAATTAAACCTGATTTTCATTGCGAAAATCAAGACTCATGAACTTTCATTGGTTTACAAAGCGGTGTGTTTTTTATTTTAAATATTTTCCGTCAGGCGTATTGATCGTTATCTGAAAACCTTTCACGGTTAAGAACAATACAATGGGGTTTAAGGAAGATTAAACAGTTTTTAAGTGTTCGATCTAAGGTCTTTTCTCTTGCATTTTGAGATACTTTTGA
This sequence comes from uncultured Clostridia bacterium, assembly GCA_944391815.1. Classification (GTDB taxonomy): domain Bacteria; phylum Bacillota; class Clostridia; order Oscillospirales; family CAG-272; genus SIG673. The sequence goes on from CALXUV010000080.1 coordinate 16,329, forward strand.
TAGTCCTCAACGCAACGGATAAGCAGCTGAATTTTATCATCAGGCACAAGAATGCGTCCTGTGAGAAAATCGTCAAGCAACGCAAGGCTGATTTTCAGATAAGAGCACACAAGCAGTTTGTTTACGCCGGAGTTTTCAATTAAACTCTGTATTTCCTGTGGACTCATATTCGATCTGTACGGAAGCTGAATACCGTTACGCTGTTGTAATCCTTTCCCGGACCGAATATACAGCCGGGGAAATCAGGTTGATTTGGGGTGTCCGGGTAAAATCCGGTTTCAAGGCAGATGGCTCCGTGTTTTGAAGCAGGAATTCCGTTTTTGAAAATTATACCCGGTTCAAGGAAGTTTCCGGTATAAATCTGTATACCCGGTGCATCAGAGTAAACTGTAACCGTTCTTCCGCTTTTTTTGTCTGTAAGCTTTGCCATAAAAGATAAAGCTCTGTCATTTTTGATAATTCCGGCAGATTTTTTATCCGGTATGAATGTGTGATCAATACCACCTCCGACCGTTTCTGTCTGAGCATCGGATTTTGAAAGGTTATCTGCTATTCTTGTTTCTCTGCGGAAATCAAACGGTGAAGCGTCGACTGCGATAATCTCAGTCGGTATCAGCTGAGCATCAACTGCGACGATTTTTGAACAGTCGAGTGTCAGATACTGATCAAGAACCGAGCCGCTCTGATAGCCCTCCATGTTGAAATAAGAATGGTTAGTCATAGCGACGGGAGTGTTTTTGTCCGACAGAGCATGATAAGCGATTGAAAAATCTCCGTTTTTATCAAGTGTGTAAGTGACCGTTACATCAAGGTTGCCCGGGAAACCTTCTTCGCCGTCAACAGATGTGTAAGTCAGTATCAACGACGATGTTTCGGGATCATCAGCTCCGACGATTTCGGCATTCCATATTTTTTTATCAAATCCGTAATTTCCGCCGTGAAGAGCATTTATATTTTTTTCGTTTTTGGGAATATTGTATTGTTTGCCGTCAACGGTAAAGGTACCGTTTTTTATTCTGTTGGCGTATCTGCCTATGAGAGCACCCTGATATCCGTCGTTGCGCAGATATTCTTCCGGAGTATCGTAACCGCAGACAACATCGGCAATTTTGCCGTCTTTTCCCGGCATTTTCACCGACTGAATTATGCCGCCGAGATTAAGGACAGTGATTTCAATTCCGCAGGATGATTTCATAGTGTAAGAATTAACCTGTGTGCCGTCACTCAGCACACCGAATTTTTCGGTAGTAACAGACATAGCGAAAGTCCTTTCAGAAATTATTTGCCGGATTTGAGGAATTTTTCAACCGCAGTTCTGAGCTCTTCGGCTTTGCTTTCGGGAGCGGTAGGGTTGCAGTGAGCCCAGATACCTGTTTCCGATGAAGCCATAAACTGCTGTTTGTCGGCTGAGCGCATCGGCGGATACAGCTCGATATGGAAATGGAAATAGTCATCGACTCCCGGGTATTCCTCTTCGCAGTTAACAGGAGCATTGTGCATCGTCATCATGTAGGGGAAAGGGTAGTCGAACAACATATCGTACGCGCCGAGAACGACTTTTATTATGTCGGCAAGCGAAGCTTTTTCGCTTTCGGACAGCTGGGTTATCTTTGAAATGTGTTTCTTGGCAGCAATGTAAACGCCGTAAGCGTAATCGGCGAAAAAGGGAATATACGCAACAAAATCGTCGTTCTGATAAACAAGGCGTTTGCCGAAAGCGGTTTCTTCTTCGTTAATTGCGCAGAAAAGGCACTTGCCGTTATCGTCTTTGAATTTTTTTGCGCTTGCAACCTCAAGCTCTATCTTTTTCGGTATAACGGAAAATCCGTACATCTGACCGTGCGGATGCGGCATAGTCGTTCCGCATTTGTCACCGCGGTTTTCGAAAGGAAATACGTATTTTATTTTCTTGTCGGATTCCATCGCGCGAAATCGCTCAATCCAAAGGTTGACAAGCTTGACTATATGGGGCCTTGGCAGAAGGCAGAGAGAACCGTTGTGCTCAGGGGAATAGAGAATAACCTCGCATTTTCCGTATGACGGAGCGACTTTGTAGAGAAGTTTTCCTGCTTCGGTTACCGGGTATTCCATCTCCGGGGGATTCTGAGAAAGTGCCGGAAAATCGTTGTCATAAGCGTAAACGTCGTAATCGGGAACTTTTCCGAATTTAGGACAGAAAGGGCAGAAATCTTTCGGCATCTGCGGGCGGTTCTGTCTGTGTGAAGCGATCATTGTCCAGTCATCAATCATGGGATTCCATCTCAGTTCAGCCATATTTGTAATCCTTTCAAAGAAACAAAAAGTAATTTATATCAAACAAAATTATTATACCACCAAAACTACACAATTTCAATAGTTTTACACAAAGTTTTTTTAAGCCTGAGTAAACAATTTTTATGCCGCCACATTTGATGAATACATGTAATCGGGGGCGGTTACATACAGTTTTAGCTGAAATTGTTTACGACAATTTGAACAAAAATGATATCGATTTTGTGTATTATTTGTGGAAATAATAAATTTGCGTTGACATTATTTATGCTTTCCTGTATAATTTGAGCGTAAAATACTATGCAAAAATATGTTTTGTCAACATAATCTGTTTTAAGTTTCAGTCACTTATTTCGCCATACTCCGGAAATCCTGATATTTTTTAATCATGTTTGCGCATCAAATTTGTGTCTTTCAGGGAGAAGTGAAGTTATGAAGGTTTTTATAGTAATACTGTGTATTGTACTGTTGTATGTTGTTTATCCTTATGTAAAAATTTTTTTCAAGCGACTGATACTGTTTTTCAAGCTGAAAAGGCTTTGTAAAAGGAACGGGTTAACGCTTGTCAAAAACAAAATTTTTTGGTTTTTAGGAAGAAACGGTAGCTCTAAGTACGATTTTTTTGTAGAGACAGAAGAGAAAATTTTCAAAGTCAAACTTTTTTCGGTAAAATACAAAGTCTCATTTCTTTTTTTCAGAAGCGATTCAATATACTACACTGAAAGGTATATAACGCCTCTTCCGCGTGTATTTATCCCGATAACTTCTCTGAAAAAAAGATTTCCGGAAATAACTGAGAATTTTGAAAAAAAGGATGAGTGGTACATAAAACGTGAAATACCGGTTTTACTTTTGAATCCTGTTTGTATCGAGGTATATTTTGACCGAAAAGTTTTACCTGTCGGAGAAAATTTATACGGTATGCGGTTTAATTCATACAAAACTTTCAAAAGGTTGCTGGAAAGTGAGAAAACGTCATATGAACAGACCGGAATTGATTGAAATTGATGAAAATGCTGTTTTTGCGGATAATGTTTTGGAAAATCTTCGTTTGGACAAAATATTCCCGCTTTCTGTGCTTAAATATCTGAAATACGGTTGTTGTCGCGAAGAGGTAAAAGAGAGGAGAAGTTTTTTTCGGGCGCTTGAAAATCCGGTTTTTAACGATGCACTGAATACCTTGCTTGAAGATATGATGCGATTTGAAAAAACAAAAGAACTATTCAGAAATTCGGCAAGTGAAACAAGAAAATTATATCTGAAAGTGCGTCTTGCTGATATTTACGTTAAAATCATTACCGACACAGTTCGGATGAAAGGTTTTTGCCGGAAAACAGACAGGTATGCAGAGTTTTTCTCAGAAAATTACCCGAACGAAGTTATTGAAAAAATGGAATCAGATCTATGCAGGATAAAGGAAATATTAAAATCGGTTTCGGAATTTTGCGTTTCCTTTCGCAGCAAAGCAATGCTGAGTAAAAAATATCAGCCTCAGATCTATTTTGAAAATCTGAAAAAATGCGGTGACGCCATGGGTCTTGAACCACCGGTCAGGCGCAGTTTTTTGTCTGATTTTGACGGCACTCTTTCCGATTCCTTTACCGCACTTTTCAGAACAGAGGTAAGCGAGGTTATCACACTGCTCGCTTCTTTCGGAAAACTTACCGATACTGATTTTTCATCCGATATCAGTGCCGCTTGTTTTTACCTGCAAATCAAAGAATTTACCGGGAAAGTAAAAGTTGCGGGACTTCCGGTATGCTTTCCATCGTTTTCAGCGGACAAAACAATTCATTTTGAAAGCCTGTATGATATTACCATGTTCAATCGTATTGGAAAAGACATAGTTCCGAGTGACGCCCATTTTGATGCATCAGCTCCGTTTTACTTTATTATCGGTGCAAACGGAGGTGGCAAAACAACGTTTTTAAGAGCCGTGGGCGTGAACATTCTTCTGACAATGACGGGTTGTCCTGTGTTTGCAGACAGTGCCTCTGTTTTTCCGCTGTCAAAAATTTATCTGCATTTTCCCAAAGACGAAAGATTTGAAAACAGCGGACGATACGATGAGGAGGTACGGAGGGCAAACGAAATGCTTGAAAATGCAGACGATCGGACTTTGTTGCTGTTCAACGAAACTTTCAGCGGAACAGATGAAAAAAAAGGAAGTGAAATGACGGTATGGGCAGCAAAGGAAACGGTGAAAAAAGGAGCATTCGGGCTGTTTGTTACTCATTTTCTCAGTGTTGAGACAAGCGGATTTCCGTTAATGCAGTGTGAAGTTATAAATACACAAAACGAAAAAAACAAGCGAACGTTCAGGATAGTACGCACGGAAAATAAGGCTCATTCGTTTGCCCTTGATATTCTCCGTAAATACCGACTTGACAGAACTTCGCTTATCGAAAGGCGTAAAAAAGGTAATGATCAGTATACTTAACCGTAACGGCGCAGAATTTGGAAATGTTGAAAGAAAAGTGCTTTTTGATCTTTCGATTGATAGAATTGTCGGATATTTTCGTCAGGATGAAAGAAAAACGGATAAGTTTCTCGGCAACCTTTGTCGTCCGCTTCTGAAAGCAGAGGATATTGTGTACCGTCAGGAAGTTATCTCTGATTTTATAACGCAAAACGGACTTTTCAGCGGTCTCTCGGAATATTTTGCCGGATTTTCCGAGATGAAAAAGGATTACGAACAGAGCAAAAAAGAAAAACTGAGAAATTCCGTAAATGCGGCGGTCAGCGATGATATTCCGCTCAACATAAGTCTTTTGCAGGCCGACGCTTTTGCGTTGAAAAGGCTCCTTATTCTGGTCAGAACAATACACAGTTATATCTCCGGTTTTGAAATAACTTCAGAAGCTCTGAAAAGTCTTAAATGTTCACTTGGGGTTATTTCAGATTCTCCTGAATACAAGAATATGTTGTCATTATGTTCCGAATTTGAAAAATTGAACTCGCATTCCTCTCTGAATTTTCTTCTTACGACCGATGAATGTGGGGAAATAACCGGAAGCCGACTTATAACTGAAGACAGTGTGAGGATAAGTGAAACATCCGTAAAGAAGAAAAAAGGACTTTTTTCAAAAGAGGAAAAAGAGTATTATCCGTTTTCGGAATATATAAGGGCAAATACAACCGCTTACAGAAAAACGTTTTCAGAGGCTTTCAGGGAGTTAAGTCAACTGATCGAGGGATATATTGTACAAATACTCGGCAACTATTCGGAGATCGCCGGTGAACTGAATTTTTATGAAATGGCTTTGAGGTATTGTAATATTTTACGGTCAAGGAAAACAAAATTTGTTTTCCCGGTCTTTCATGAAAACGGAGAAACGGAAATTTCCGGCCTCAGGGATTTGCTTCTTTTACTTGAACGCTCTGATTCTACTGAAGTCGTTTCAAACGATTTTTCATTGTCGCCGACAAAGAGCGGTACTGTAATATTCGGGGATAACGGCAGCGGCAAAACGGTATATCTGCGTTCGGTTGCTGTTTGTGCCGTTTTTGCCCAGTCGGGATTGCCGGTTGCCGCAGATGCGGTGACTCTTCCTTGTTTCAGTTCGTTTTTTACTGTTTTTTCCGAGTCGGAAAACAGAGATCAGGCTTTGGATATGGGAAGATTTGAAAAGGAAGTATCGGAAATATCTGTTGTTATAAGTCAGGTAAGTGAGAATTCTTTTGTGCTTTTAAACGAAGTTTTTCAGTCTACCGCTTACAGCGAGGGAGCCGAAGCGCTTTCGGGAATATTACATCATCTTTCTTGTATCGGGGTAAGATGGATTTGCGTGACGCACATGAAAGATGTTCTGCATCATCTCGGTGACAGTGTGAAATATCTTACGGCTTCGGAAAATTTCAAAATTATCAAGTTTAAATTTGAAAACTGAGTATATTCGGTTTTTGGTAAACTGTAATGCACTTAAAACGAAAACTCCGTTGTCTGTGAAAATTTTATTACACATTAGTCGGAGTTCATAAGACGAAAAAACGAGCAGAACAGTAAATTAATCTGCAATTCCGTATGTGCCGTTCGTCACATCTTCGAATATCGGAAGTTCAGGCGGGAAAAAAGTAAACACGGCAAACATGATTACAATTATCGCAATAACTCCACAGGAGATGTAAATGCTAATGCCCTGACCGTAGCGGTAATAATGCAGACCAATAAGCTGACCGGCGGCTACCGAAACGGCGAATATTATTATATCAATCCAGAATATTCCGACTCCGAAAGCTCCGGTATAAAAATAAAACAGCAAGGGTATTGCGAGCAGACAGGTAATCAGTGCCAGCATGGCTGAAGTCATCCATAAGTTTTTGTCGATCTGATTTTTCTGACCGCAGAATATCAGATATAAACTCCACCATAATACGGTTGACCAGACGGCAAGCTTCATATGCTCCCACACGCTTTCGTTAACCGCCGAGAATACTCCGACAGGCTGAAATCCCATAAGCCAGTCAAAAAGAAAGTGAAGAATTGTACCTGCAATGAATATCATCGGTATTCCCAGCAGTATCCGTATTTCCGGCTTTGAAAGCGAACTGTTTCTCATAAATTCTCCTTTTTGATGATAATTTTATATATTATTGATAATTTTCTGCAAAATAATTATTCTTATCCTATATATTACAAACTGCCGCAATCTGCGGCAGTTTGTTATTGTAAATCGGAAAACCGCATGAAAATCAGTTAGTCCGTTGATGTATTATTTACTGCTGCGGATGTTTATTTGAATGTCGGAATAAAAAGAACTCTCGGAAGTTTATCGGAACTGATTGCATTCTTTTCGATGAGGTCCTTCTGGCTGACTCCGAATACTTTGCCGATTTCCCAAAGTGTTTCATCGTCGGAAGGGTAGTAAAATCTCATCTGAGGAAGTTCTGCGTTTTCATTGCAATCGGTTATTTCAGCTTTTTTAAGGACTTCGATTTCAGTGGTTTCAAGCAGCATCAGATTCAGCTGCATGTCAAGCTCTGTGTAGAAGTTTTCGGAATCAAACCGCCCTTTTGCGCTCATACAAACAATGTCGTAGTTGTATATGAAATTGCCGTGAACTCCCTGAGCTTCAAGCTCAAGCTTGAACGGAACTTCGTATTCGTGAGTTATAAGCCCGTCTTCGGTTTTGATTATTGCGCTTGTCTGCGAGTATCCGGTAACATTTACCCTTGTCTTGTCGGGACTCAGCTCTACTGAAGTGATTTTCGGAACTGATGAAAGCGCAAATACATTTTCCGCAGCTGTGAGGTTAAGCTCTTCTTTTTTCAGTACAAGATTTGCGCCGAAGCTTGTAGAATAAAGCTTGGATAATTTGCAGAAAACCTGATTTTCGCATTCTGTTTTTACATTTTTACCTGCTGCGTAAAGATCCTTGGTAACTGTAACGCTTTTCCTTCCCACACAGTTCAGATAGACACGGTATGTAATATCCAGCTCAATTATTCTGTTTTCGCCGAAACCGTTTTCAGCAATGCTGAAGTTGATGTTATCGACATTACCCCTTGACATACAGCTGTAACTTTCGTTTACCCCTTCAGCGGAAACGACCTGTGCGATCGGGAATTTTCTGAAAAGAACCGTATACTGTTCACCGTCATCACCGGGAGAACTGTAAAACACGGTAACCGAAGCGTCACCCCGGCAAAGTACCTTTTCTTCAGAGGGTTTGCATTCGTAAAAGCTTATATCTGCGGTACAGCTTATGATTTCTCCGATCTGAGGAAGCGCACCGTCTGCTTCAATGTCAGCAGATGCGTTAAGCCCGCTTTCTCCGGCGCAGATCAGATCCATTACATCAAGTTCCAGCTCGGATTTTTCCATACCGGAAGGAGGAATATTTCCGATAAGTTCAGGTGAAAAGCTTTTGTGACACCAGATAGTCACAGAGGTATCAAGTCTCATGCGGATTGCGATTCGTCTGGGGTTGAGCATTTTGCAGCTGACGCTTTCCGGACTCGGAATCAGGTTAGCGACACATTCGTCCTTGATTTCAGGAAGGTCGACACCGTCGGAAAAAGATAAAGTGAATGTCACTGTTTTAAGGTGATTGCCCTCGTCGCAGAAAAGAATATGACAGCTCACGTCTCCTTCATAATCGACTTTGCCGCTGCTGACGAATTTACCGTCTATTTTCGGTATGCAGTCAACCCTTATTATTCTCTTTATATCCGGAAGATAATCAGGCAGAATAAATTCCTCCGAAATATCTGTATGTTTGACGCCGTCAAATATTTTCATAAGAGCGCCCTGACTGTCGTTGAGTTCGCTTATTTCAAAACTGTTGTTCATTTTGTTCCTCCGAAATTTGATTTAGTTAAATATATGAGAATGCACCGTCAAATATTCCCACTGCAAGGTCACCGATCGGAGTTTTATAAATTTTTACATTTTAGCTTGTTTATGGCTTGCTTAAAAATGAGCGGATGTAAAAAAATCCGCATCAGAACCGGAACCGGTCTGAAGCGGAATGTTTAATTATTTTTTTCGTGACTGAAAAAACGGACTACCTGAAAAAGCGGAATTTTTTGCGCAAACCGATAACTTGCATCCGTGGTTAACCGGTATTACGCAGGCGAGAATAATTTCAGTTTTTACCGAATGCGGACTGATTGTTGTTGGGGCTTGAGCGTTTTTTCATACCGGGGAATCTTCTTTCAAGAATTGCCATTGAAATTTCTGTGTCCTCAAGCGCTTCTTTCTCTGAAGAGGCTCCGACTGTTACCATATCACAGTCTCTGAGCGTTGCAAAGGAAAAACTGAGACCGACGTAAGGAGTGGTTCTTCCGGCAGCCATTGATTTTATGGTCATGACCGGTTTTTTTGCATTATGGATTATTGACGCCACCGTTTCGATTTCCACCTGCATAAGAAAACCCGTGCAGTTGTAAATCTGTATGTATGTTTCAATATCATAACCGTTCTCATCAGAGTAAACTATAAGCTCCGGCATATGTGCGGAAAGTCCGGGGATCATTCCGGCGTCTCTTATCATCTGAGTATAGTCGGAAATTCTTTCGATACTTCTCTTGTTTTTGTTGACAAGCTGTTCGGCACTTGAATGGTGAATAAGACAGAATTTGCAACCGAGCGAAGCACTGTATTTTATCTGATTTTCCGCCTCTTTCCTTGCTTTTGCATTATCGTCAACATTGATTATCGGAGTATCGACAAGAATAAGATTTCTGCCGTATTTCTGCCGGAACCCTTCGATTGCGTCAATCATCAGCGGCTGCGTGCTGATCGGCGCCATCAGAGTATCGACGCCGTTATCCGTGTAAGCTTTCAGAATCGGGAAAAAATCATCAGCACTGCGGTATCTTGACTTAATTCCTTCATCGGCGGATGCGCTGCGGTGGCTCCACCCGAGGAGCCAGTTGGTTCCGATGATCATTCTTGAAAGTGAAACTCCGGCTACGTTTGTTCTGGGAAAAGTGTAGGACATTCGCTATACCTCCGTTATGAAGCTGAAATTCAGCGTAATTGAATTTTTATAGTGTTGTGACTCGTTAAAATATTGATTTATTAATCAGCGTATTTTTGTTGGTTGACGTACAAGTCGCTACGGCAAAAAATAAACGGACAACACGTAGAAACTGAATTGTTTAAAAATCATTTTTCTCTGTAAATCCGTAAACAAACTATTGTCAGAAAATATTATTACGGGTTTAAGTAATTTGATTAATTCTTTTGGTTATCATTTTGCCGGATTTTGTCTTAAAACTTCAAAAGAAAGCACCGCCGCCGAAGATGCAGCAGAAAGGGCGAGCGGAAAATCTCTGCCGTAAACCAGTTTTACGGTCATATCTGCAAGTCGCGTACAGGAAGATGACAGACCTCTGCGTTCTCCGCCGATTGCAAGACAAAGCGGTTTTCTCAGATCTGCGTCATAGACAGAAACCGGAGCGTCTTTATCGGTGCAGACAAATCTGTATGAATGGTTTTTAAGCTCAGTTATCACCTGTTCATCCCGGCAAATTATTATATTCGCAATTTCAGAAGCTCCGGCGGAGGAACGGCAGACAATTCCGGCAGAAGTCAATGCGTTGCGGGCGGGCAAAAGTATACCGTCGGCTCCTGCGGCGTAAGCGGAACGAATCGCAAAACCGAGATTGAAAGGATCTTCAATACCTTCAAGATAAATGTAAAATCCGTCTTTTACGGGATCGGGAATTCTATCAGGATAATTTCTCTTTCCGCACAGCATTATAAGACCGCCGTGTGAATTGCCTACGGCGTATTTTTCTATTTCGCTGCCGGAAACCACATTCAAAGCGTAATCGTAAACAAATGATCTTGCTTTAAGAAACCCCAGAAGCTTGCCGTTGCCTTTCACGCTGTCCTCACAGAAAAGGACCTCTTTTATTTTTCTGTCGCTGATTCCTTTATCTATTCCTTCGAAAACCGAACGAACCGAAATAATTCCCTCAAAGACGTCAATGTCGCTATCGGACAGGAATTTGTTATTCTGCATACGGGACAACCTCTTTAACATATATTACACGGGTATGATACCACAAAACAAAATATTTTGCAACAGCAAAATAAAAACAGGAGGGAATAGTCATGAATTTTTTGTTTGCACTGCTGATGAAATTTCAGTATCTGTTTCTGAGAGTAATACAAAACAGGGAGTATCCGGCACCTCTGAGCGATGCAGAAGAGGAGGAATGCCTGAAAAAAGTGCTGAACGGAGATTTACAGGCGAGAAACAGACTTATAGAGCACAATTTAAGACTTGTGGCACACATAGTGAAAAAATATTACAGTCAGAGCAAAAATCAGGACGACCTGATGTCAATAGGCACGATAGGACTGATAAAGGCGGTGGACACCTATAAAAACGGAAGCGGAACGAGGTTTGCCACTTATGCGTCAAAATGCATACAAAACGAAATTCTTATGCATTTCAGGGCAAGGAAAAAGTATTCTTCAGAAGTTTCGCTCAGCGATACAATTGAGATGGATAAAGACGGAAATCCCCTGACTTATATGGATATAATCAGCGTTGAGGATACAATCGCCGAGGAGCTTGATCTCAAAATCATGAGTGAAAAAGCAAAAAAAATAATCCTCAATAACCTCGAACCGCGTGAGAGGGAAATAATTGTTTACAGATACGGGCTTGAAGGCGGAAAGCCGCTTACCCAGAGAGAGCTTGCCGATAAATTGAAGATATCAAGATCATACGTTTCAAGAATAGAAAAATCGGCACTTGATAAAATACGGCAAAAATTGATCGGTAAATAAAAAATCAAAGGATCAAACCACATAAAAAAGCATCTTTTTTGTATAAATCGCACTAAAATCAGCGTCATTTTTCCACAGTAACAAAATACATTTTTCTTGACAATGCGGAAATTATAGGATATAATTCTGTATGGATGTTTATATTATATAAATATGTATATATGCGCTATCGGAGGATAAATTATGGAATTATACGATGTTATCGTGTGCGGAGGAGGGTTTGCCGGTGCTGCGGCGGCGATAAGCGCAGCCAGAGGCGGGGCAAAAGTACTGCTGATTGAGTACAACAACTGCCTCGGAGGTGCTGCTGCCGAGTGTTTGGTCAATCCTTTTATGCCATACTGGACGCACGATGAAAATAAAAAAAGAATAACGCTCTCAACGGGTATTTTTTCTGAAATCTGTCGTGAAATGAGAAAGCTGAGCGCAGAGGCGGAAGGTGCTAAGTACTGTGAAAACGATGCTTTGATGACCACATTTAATGAAGAATACCTGAAAATAGTGCTTCAGCGGATGGCGCTGTCTGCCGGAGTCAGGCTGCTTTTCCACACAAGATGCGTGGGTGTGAAAAAGAGCGGACAAAGTATAGAAGCAGTGACGGTTTCAAACAAAAGCGGAATTTACGATATAAAGGCAAAGTGTTTTATAGACTGTACAGGAGACGCGGATGTTACTGCATTAAGCGGATGCCCGGTCCGTGTGGGAAGGGAAGGAGACGGACTCTGCCAGCCGATGACACTCTGCTTCAGAGTGAACAATGTCGATATTCCCGAGTTCAACAAGGTGCGTGCTGATATACAGAAACTGTACAAGCAGTACAGAGCCGAGGGAAAAATAAAGAATGTAAGAGAAGACATTCTGATTTTCGGGACAACTTCGGATACAACTCTGCACTTTAACTCAACCCGTATAGTAAAACACAGTCCGATCAGTGCGGAGGAAGTGACAGAAGCCGAAATAGCAGTAAGAGAGCAGGTATTCGAACTATTTTCTTTCCTTAAGAAAAATGCAAAGGGATTTGAGAAAGCAGTTCTGGCGTCGACCGCTATGCGCATCGGAGTAAGAGAAAGCCGTATGATCGACGGTGAGTACGTTCTGACGCAGGATGATCTTACCGGATGCAGAAAATTCGAGGATTCGATAAGTGCCTGTAACTACGACATCGACATACATAACCCCGAGGGCAGCGGAACCAGTCACTGGTATTTCAAGGACGGCACATATTACACAATACCGTACAGATGCCTTATACCCAAAGGGGCAGATAATCTGCTTGTAGCCGGCAGATGCATATCTTCAACGCACGAAGCGCAGGCGTCATACAGGATTATGCCTACCTGCTGTACTTTGGGACAGGCGGCAGGCACAGCGGCGGCGATGGCTGTCAAGGGTGACGGCAAAGTAAGAAACGTGGATATTGGTCAGTTAAGGAAAACCCTGACTGAAAACGGAATGTTTATATAAGAAAAACGGAGATTTTTAAAAGTGGGAAGAATATTCAGTGGTCTTTGGCACGAAATAAAGATGGCATTCAAGACCGTAACGTTTCATTTCAGGCAGTATTTCTGCTTTTTCCTGGCGATACTTGCCATGGAAGTAATGTTCGGAATAATAGTGATGTCAGCATCAAACAATATGTACCAGTACGAAAAGAGCATAAATGATGATTACAGCTATCATTTTTCTCTGATAAACCTGACTGAAGGACAGTACAACTATTTTGTTGAAAACGAACAGCTCAGACTTAATCCCTCATACACTATTGACTACGACGGTACATTTATTTATGTGGAAATAAATGAAGATGCGATCGAAACTGCAACTGAACGCATGTCTCTTGCAGATTATTATGATAACTTTCTTAATTCGTTCATAAAAAGAGCACCGGATGTCAAGGATAATCCGATAATACCGCAGTTCTCGCCGCTTTACAACCTGGAAAGCACTCTTAACAGCATGAGACTTCAGTGTGCGGCAAAGCTTTTCGTGCTTGCTCTTGTTTCAATGGCAGTTATAATTCTTCTGTTCAATATCAGGCTCAATCACTTCAAGTTCACATACGGAATTTATATGTCTTTCGGAGCAGACACAAAGAAACTTTTTGCGACGAGCTTCTGGGAAATGATGATGATAGGTATTCTTATGCTTATCCCTGCGGCAGCCATTGCAATTCCGGTTGATTATCTGTTCTATTTTGTAGAGGATTATAAATACCATTTTGCTCCCCAGCTTATGGCATTCTGTATACTCTTCATAATACCGATAATCTTGCTGTCGGTTTTTCTTCCGATCAAGTATACGGCAGTCAAACCTCCGCTTAAACTTCTTCTTGCCGAGGATAACTCCAACCTTGTATCTTCGCCCAGAATATCGGCTCAGATAGCCGGTAAGAAATTCCCGAAAGCTTATGAAAATCTCGGACTTTGGAGATTCAGAAAATACGGCGCAACGCTGGTCGGAAGCTCGGTTCTCTTTGCAGCTATTTTCGTATGGATCAGCTTTTACCAAGGCATATACGCTTTTAATATGAATATGGAGCAGGCGGAATTTACCATCAATGCCAAGAGAGAGGTAAATGAAAAAATCGAATGGCTTGTTACCGAAGACAGTAAAGACGTAGCAAATGAATACCGTCAGGCCCGTAGCAATGTTTATAAGAACAGCGCAAGTCAGGTTGACATAAATGCTTTTGAAAAGTATTATTCTGAGGATTATATCATTAACAGAAATGACAACGGATATGTGACAACTGTTTACAAAAGCGATGATACTGAGAAGATAGACCTTTCGCGTGAATATCTTGATGCAAGAGATAAGGTAGTTCGTGGTGACTTAGTTACAGCGCTTGAAGATGTTTCAAAACCCTATAACAAAACTTTCGCTAATTTTGAACAATACTTCGACCGTCAGAAGTACGAAATGAGGACGGTAGACGGAGTTTTGCAGGTTTGGGAGAAACAGCAGGTAAAAACAGTCGAAGAGGTTTATCATGAGATAAGCAGTGAGGACCGTATAAGTCTTGAAAACCTTGTGGGCGGATACGGTTCTGTATACAAACAGTGCGTAAAGGATGCGTTTACAAATGAATCGTACGTCGCTTTCAATAAAAACGACGTAGCGTGGTTTTCAGGATTCCAGATAAACCAGAGCGACAAATCTCAGAAAGTCACAAATAAGGCAGACTTTTTTGCTGCTGACAGCGACCAGGAAAGTATCAACTACATAAAACTGAACTATCAGGTAGAAGGTGATCTTAACAAAATATATGAAACCGGTCCGAACGGTGAAAAATATATAGCAATCACCGAAACAGCTGCAAACAGAAAAGTGCTGAATATTGATGTTGGAGATACCATCCAGATTTCGGTTTTGCAGAAGCTTGATAAACAGCCGTCGGGAAATATGGAAAACGATAAATACCTCGACCACATAATCAGATACGGCGAGTTCAATAATATGACATTTACCGTGTGTGCGGTTATAAAAGATATGCCGACAACGGAAAATGTTGCAATATATCTGAGCCCTGAGGATTATGAAGCTGTAACCGGAGAAGAAGAAACCTACAATCAGATGTCCGTTTATGTTGATTCCACACTCCAGAGAAGCCAGATAGATACAATGTACACTGATCTTGTAAAATGGAGTAAAGGTGACGGCGAGATTTTTGCAACAGTCACCTGGAATAATGCGGTAGCGGAAAGCAGAAATGACAGAGAAATGCGCAATCTGCCGGTAATACAGATGATAGCAATCTTCTCGCTTGTGCTTTCACCTCTGTTCTGGTTCTTCTCTCAGATAATGTTTTTCGGAAAGCGCCAGGGAGAGTTTGAGATACTCAGAGCAATGGGAGCGACCGAAAAGGAAATCAAACAGATTTTCCGGAAAGACGGAATTGTGCTTTCGCTTGTCGGAGTTGTGGCTACGGTCTTGTTCAGCTTTATAGGAATGTTCGTCATTTATAAACTGAACATGAGCTTTGTTGCAAGATTTGATGTTCAGGCAAGAACTCTTTACAGATTCACTATGCCTTGGATACCGCTTGCAGTGGCTGTGGCTGTAACGGCAATATGCGGATATATGTCATCAATGATACCGTACCGGATTGACAGAAAAAGATACAAAAAGAAAAAAGCCGTTGAATACGGTGACGGTTCGGAAGAATTTTCGGAAGTGTAATAATAAAATCGGAAAGGCTGAGTAAAATCAAATGTCAATACTTATAGCAGAAAACGTAATAAAGCAGTATAAACAATATGACGAAGTGGTGACAGCAGTAAACAGGGTGTCACTGAAAATAGAAGACGGTGAGTTCATAGCGATAATAGGTGCGTCCGGATCGGGAAAAAGTACTTTTCTCAATCTTTGCGCAGGTCTTGACAGACCTAATTCCGGTTCTATAAAAATCAGGGGAAATGATATAACTCAGATGAAACCGGACGAACTCAGCAGATTCAGAGGTAATTTTCTCGGATTTATTTATCAGAGGCATAATCTCTTACCGCAGTACACGGCACTTGAAAACATTCTGATACCGACTATAATGTGCAACAAGGAAGAGTATAAATACGAAGAAACGCTGAAAAAGCTGATAAAAGCTCTCGATCTCGGCTCAAGACTTCACCATCTGCCGTCAGAACTTTCCGGAGGTCAGCAGCAAAGAGTCGCAATAGCCAGAGCTATGATAAACAGACCTCAGGTATTGTTTGCCGACGAGCCTACCGGTAACCTCGACAGAGAAAACGCTGATGAAGTACTCAACCTGCTCCTTGCGACAAAGGAGCAGATGGGACAGACGCTTCTGATGGTTACACATGACCTTAAGATAGCAGATCACGCCGATAAAATATATAAAATGGATAACGGCGAGCTTACGCTTTTCAAAGACCAGGACGGTTACAAGAGAAATTCGTTTGAGAAGGAATCGAACGCAAATAAAGAGGCTTTCAACTGAAAAGCCGGGAGGTAAAAAATGGGAAAGTTGTTCAGGGAATTCAATAAAGAAAAGGTCAGTCAGATTAAAACCGATCCGTATTTTGCCGGACTTGTTCCCGCAATAATCAAACAGGCAGAGGATTATATTGCAAGAGAGCCTGAGAGAATCAAGTTCAGCATGATACATCTGTACGCAACTACCGGAAACAGAATAATATTTCAGAAAGTATATGAAAATTATGAAAGCAGGATGAGATGTTATTTTCTTGCGTACATATTTACCGAAGATGAAAAATATATTGAACCGCTGGCAGATATAATCTGGAATATCTGTGATTTTGAGTCGTGGTCGATACCTGCACATGTAGCTGAAAATCTTACTCCTGAAATGCGCCGGGTAAATCTTGATCTTACGTCCACTATAATGGGTTACAGAATTGCCGAGATACTTTACTACATAGGTGATAAGCTTCCCGACCTTGTGAAACGCAGGGCGGAGTATGAGGTGAGACTGAGAGTTATCGAGTCCTATAAAAATAATCATTTCGGGTGGATGAGAGCGGAAAACAACTGGTCCGCGGTATGTATAGGAGCTGTCTTTTCGGCGTTTGCTTATCTTGCTACAAAAGAGGAAACCGACAGCCAGCTTGACAGAATGATAGAAACCTCCGAGTGTTATCTGCGCGGATTTGACGATGACGGTTGCTGTAAAGAAGGATACGGCTACTGGAATTACGGTTTTTCTTATTATTGCCTTTTCGCAAGTATGGTTCGTGATTATACGGAAGGAAAAATAGACCTGTTTAAGAATCCCAAGGTTCATGCAATAGCGCTTTTCCAGCAAAATGCTGCGATTAATGAAAAGGAGACAATAAGCTTTTCTGACGCCGGACGCGGTTTTTCTCCTTCACCTTGGCTTTCACATTTTCTCAAAAACGAGTATCCGGACATAGAGATACCGGCAATGAAGTGCCCGATGTATGCAAGTGCGGGACTCAGGTATATTTTCTGGATGCGTCCTGAGCTTGCAAACTGCCGCATGACGCCGAAATCGCATATTTATCACGATAACCAGTGGTTTATATACCGGAGCGAAAATTACAATTTCGCTTGCAAAGCAGGATGTAACAACGAACCGCATAACCATAACGATGTCGGTTCATTCATAATTTCAAAGAACGGCAGAACAAGTTTTACAGATCCCGGAGGCGGAGAATATACGCGTCAGTATTTTTCCAAAGAAAGATATGATCTTATAGCCTGTTCGTCAAGAGGCCACAGCGTACCGATAATAAACGGTCAGTATCAGGTTACCGGCAAGCAAAAATCTGTAATTTACACAGAAAAAGAAAACGAATACGAGTTTTCTATGGAAAACGCTTATGCAGTGCCTGAGCTGGAAACGCTTAAACGTCATGTTATCTGCGAAAAAGACGAAGTGGTAATTTCCGACACCTATAAATTTTCCGAAAAACCGACTGAGTTGAAAGAAAGGTTGGTTTCGGTAATTAAACCTACGGTAAAGGAAAACGGAACGGTTGAATGCGGGGATTCAGTTCTCAGTTACGACAGTAAACAGTGCGAAGCGGTTCTTTCTGAAGAAATTCTGAGGAAAAGCGGTTACGACGAGACTGTATATCTGCTCGATCTGATAGTTAAAGAACCGGAAAAAGAAATGACAGTAACTTTCCGGCTTAAATGATTAATAACAGAATATTACAGCTTTTTTTACCGGATTGACTTGTTTAAAGTTATACGATTTTTGTTTGGTATAATGTTTATGACAATTGTCCGTTAAATAAGTTTGTAATGAAAACACAGCAGAAATTTTACGCGATAAAACTGAGCTATATCGCATTATTTGATTTGAATTTTGCGCAAAATTGACAATTCTCCTTGAGAGCGGCTTGATAACCGGCAAGGAGAATTGTTTTTAATAAAATCTAAACTTGGGTTTTTACACATAGCTTTGTATTTTTAATTAATAAAGGAGGCATGGTTTGGTTTTATTTTTAAGCAAGTTGATAAGCAGTGCTTTGCAGATTGTTTTGTTTGCGATTATTCCGTTTCTGTGGTGGCTGGTTACGGCAAGAAAAAAGGTAAAATTTACAAAGTGGATAGGACTGAAATCAGTATCCGGAAACAAAAGTAAATGTGCAGTCGCTACTGTAATGCTTGCGTTGGCGTTTATATTTTCGGGGATTCTGACGCTATATCTGATAAAAGATGTTAAAACAGCCATATCAGAATTTTCAGGTCTGGGGGTATATGCTATCCCGGCGGTAATCGTTTATGCCGCATTAAATACAGCTTTGCCTGAAGAACTTCTTTTCAGAGGCTTTTTCTTGAAAAGATTAAAGGATAAGTTTGGTTTCATTTTTGCAAACTGTTTTCAGTCGATGCTGTTCGGACTGTTACACGGAGTGTTATTGTTTGCTTCGGCTGGACCCGATAAGGCTGTCATTATAATCATTCTGACCGGTTTTAATGCCTGGTTTATGGGCTACATAAATGAAAAATATGCCGAGGGCTCAATATTACCGAGCATTATAATACACGCTGTTTCAAACTTGTTCTCAGGAATCTGTGCTGCGTTTTCACTGATTTGATTTAAGCCGGTATTACGAGTCTGAAATTTTATTTAAATCGGTTTAGTAATTTCGGAACTGTAACTGTTTTTTTAGCTTGATAAGAAAATTTTCGGTTTGATTCATTGTGTTTTTTTCGTATCCGGAAAGAAAAGTTTTTGGATAATAGATTTTTGCTGAAAATGTACGTTTAATTTGCAAAAACTAACTATCTCTGAATAATACCCAAAATTGTAGTTTTTTAATATCAAACAGATCGAATGTACAAAAAAGCCGGCAAGGGGTGCCTTCCATAAAGCAGGTTTACCTACCGATAAATCATTTTCGTAGGGGCGTTCTGTGAACGCCCGCGGGCGAACGCAGTTCGCCCCTACAGAAAAAAGGACAGAGAACTTCACGTTCTCTGTCCTTTTTCATGCACCTTGCAAGATAAGTGTGTTACACCTTTCAGGCATACTGCCGGGCGGTGATGAGCCTCCCTTGTGTAAAGGGAGGTAGCACGGCTTGCCGTGACGGAGGGATTGTAAAAACAAAATATCATCGTAAAACAATCCCTCAGCCGCCTTCGGCGTCAGCTCCCTTTGCACAAGGGAGCCTTTCTTTATGTTCATCTATAACTTGTCAATTTTCCTGACAAGCACTGCTTTTGTGGATGCAAAAGTGAAGCCCCGCGCGAGCAGAAATTGGATT
This sequence comes from uncultured Clostridia bacterium, assembly GCA_944391815.1. Taxonomy (GTDB): domain Bacteria; phylum Bacillota; class Clostridia; order Oscillospirales; family CAG-272; genus SIG673. The sequence goes on from CALXUV010000080.1 coordinate 36,063, forward strand.
ATAATGTCATCAAAGCCTTAAAATCTTCTCTATCCCTGATAGGATCAAAACAACGGTTGTTATTCAAACATCGAATGAAATCATCAATATCGGTTATATCGGAATCTGTAACGGGATGCTCTTCTTCAATAAGTGAAAATAGCGGAGCTGTGAACTTTATTGTCTTTTGGTGATTTATTTTTGTCATTTCTTCCGCATGGTATCTTGCTTTTTTC
>CALXUV010000081.1 GCA_944391815.1 uncultured Clostridia bacterium
AGTCTATTATATATACGGCTCGGCGGGGTGCGGAAAGACAAGTTATGTATTCCAAAAACACGGCTATGACGACGTGTACCGAACGACAAACTATGAATTTGGCTGGATAGACGATTACAACGGCGAAAAGATATTGTTTCTCGATGAGTTCCGCAGTTCGTTCAAAATCTCGGAAATATTGGACTATCTGGACGGGCAGCCGATACGGATACGCGGGCGGCACTATAACCGCGTGGCTTGCTATGATACCGTGTATATCGTTTCTAATCTCTCATTGAAAGAGCAATACACGAATATACAGCAAACAGAGCCGAAAACGTGGGCGGCGTTCTGCCGTCGTATAACGGCGGTATATAACTTTGACATAAGCAAGGATATTCCCGTAAACAAATTCACGGGAGAATTAAGAAAACCGCCTACGCTTATACCGATAGACGACGACAGCGACTTGCCGTTTTAACGGCTGTATGGGTGGGTTCTCTTGGGTGGGGAGAATGGAAAAAGCACAAGGCTTTTAACCTTGTGCTTTTTCCTTAATGGTATGCGATAAAGCCCGCGACACCGTTCACGAAAATGTATTTCGTTTTCAGGTGTTCAAACTTTAACGACACTGGTGGAGCTGGAGGGACTCGAACCCTTGACCTGTGCGTTGCGAACGCACCGCTCTCCCAACTGAGCTACAACCCCGAACGTTAGCGATTATATCACAAATCCGGAGTTTTGTCAATAGCTTTAAGGTATTTTACTTCGAGTATTTTGTTTTTTCTTATTAGCAATGCCGTTTAATTTGATAAAACTGATATATAAAATCGGTGAGAAATACAGTTTGAAATTTAAGAACCGCAATTTGATTCTGTCAAGTATAGAGTATGCAAAGAAATGCAGTCAGCCTCAAATCGATAATATTTAGCTTCATGCGTCAGATACTAATAATTGTAAAGTGTGATTTATTAAGTTTAAGCCTTTTTTTGCGATTCTGACAAAATATTAAGAATATTAACTGTTGCGAGTGCGTCCTTTGCGTAATAATCCGCACCTATTGATTTAGCAATATCTTCTGTCAGCACTGCTCCTCCGACTATTACTTTTACCTCAGGAGATATTTTTCTCAGCCGTGCGATAGTGTTTTCCATAGAAGGAACTGTTGTTGTCATGAGAGCTGACAACCCGACAGCTATCGGAGAATATTTAATGAAAGCATCGCAGATTATTTCAGCCGGAGTATCCTTTCCGAGGTCTACAACATCATATCCGTACGATTGCAGAACTGTTTTTACTATATTTTTGCCTATATCATGTATATCTCCACGTACTGTTGCGAGTATAACGGTCGGACGCTTTTCGTTTCCTTCATCTTTCGGAATTTTCAGGGAAATCACATCAAAAGCGATTTTAGCAGCTTCGGCAGAGGCAATAAGTTGAGGCAGAAAGATTTTTCCGGTTTCGTATTCCCTTCCGATTTCTTCAAGGGTCTTTATGAGCACATCGTTTACGATGTCAAGCGGTGCGTCTGTTTCAAGCAGTTTGACAGTCAGTTTTTCAATTTCGTTTTTCAGTCCCGATTTTACTGCGTAGCTAAGGTCACTTCTGCTATTGTTATCCGTTGTCTTTTTTTCTTCTACGACGGGAGCATTTCCGGAAAACGTAGAAATATAATTTACAGCGTTTTCATCAATTCCGCTAAGTACCCTGTAAGCAGATACAGCGTTCATCATCTCACTGTCAAGCGGATTCAGAATTGGCATCGTCAGACCCGAATTTAACGCCATTGTAAGAAAAGTTCTGTTAAGCAAAGGTCTTTCAGGTAATCCGTATGATACATTAGAAACGCCAAGAGCGGTTTTTACTCCGAGTTTACGGACTTCACCGAGTGCCCTCAGTGTTTCCTTCACCAGCTTCTGTTCAGCTGATGCTGTCAGAACAAGTGTATCAATAATTATTTTGCTTTTGTGAATACCGTAAGACTCTGCGGTTTTGATTATTTTTTTTGCAATTTCCACTCTTTTTTCCGCAGTTGCCGGTATACCGTCCTCATCAAGAGTCAGACCTATAACGACAGCTCCGTATTTTTTGACTATCGGGAAAATTTCCCGCATTACATTTTCTTTTCCTGACACACTGTTTATCAGCGGAATGCCGTTGTAATAACGTGCACCGTTCTCTATTGCCGCAGCATCAGACGAGTCGATCTGTAATGGAATATTTATATACTCTTGGAGCTGACCGATAAGTTTTTTCATTACGACAGGCTCATCGTTTTTGGGAATACCAACGTTTACGTCAAGAAGATCAGCACCGGCTTCAACCTGACTGAGTCCTTCATCAACAAGATAGTCGAAGTCTTCGTTTAGCAGAGCTTCTTTGATTTTTTTCTTACCGGTCGGGTTGAGTCTTTCACCGCAAACAGTTACGTCGTTTATTTCTTTGCTTTTTGAATATGAGCAGATTTCAGTTGTGAACGGGACTTCCCTGTCTGTTACTTCCCTTCCGCCGTATACTTCAGCAAGCTTTTCGATAAATTCCGGTGTCGTACCGCAACAACCGCCTATTACGGCTACTCCTTTTTCAACAAAAGGCTTAACAGAACCGATGAATTCGTCAACAGTCATGCTGTATGTTGTTTTGCCGTTTTTCAGTTCCGGAATTCCTCTGTTAGGCTGTACAATAACAGGAATGTGTGACCTTTGAAGAATTCTGTCAACTACTTCTCCGAGTTCGTCAGGACCTAATGAACAGTTTACTCCGAGTGCATCTACCCCGAGTCCTTCAAGCAAATTTACCATTATTTCAGGTGTAGAACCGGTCAGCGTTCTGCAGGTTTTGTCAAAAGTCATTGTGGCAAACAAAGGTTTGTCCGAGTTTTCTTTTACGGCAAGAACGCAAGCTTTAAGTTCATAAATATCCGAAAAAGTCTCCGCTATAAAACCGTCAACGTCCTTGTCAGCAAATTTTACGATTTCTGCAAAAGCTTGATAAGCTTCATCAAAATCAAGCGTTCCTAAAGGTTTAAGCAGTGCACCGGTTGGTCCGATATCAAAAAATACCGGCTTTCCGGCCTTTTTTGCATTGCTGATCGCTTTTTCGCAAACCTCTTTAACTGTGAATTTTCCTTTGTATTTGATTCTGTTCAGTCCGAAGGTGTTGGTAGTTATAATATCCGCCTTTGAATAACTGAGATGAATTTTCTGAATAATATCAGGGTTTGTGACATTAAGATCCTCAGGGCATATTGAAATAAGTCCTGTCTTTTCTATTTCACTGCCCATCGCACCGTCAAATATCAATACTTTTTTACCTAGCTGTAACATGTTTTTTTACCTTTCCTGCAAAACAACACTGTGCTTTCAGTTTCAAATGTAACTTTTATAATCAACTTTTTCTGAGTATGAGTTTATATGATTATCTGAGTGTTGCAAAATGTCATACTGTCTATTATCAATAATATCGATTATTTATCGATAAAGATTTAATTTTCAGAACAATTCACTGAAAACTCTTCTCAGCCGACAGTGAATTTCTTTTGCTATATCAGCGTTATTCATAATGTATAAGTGAATTCCCGGAGCACCTTTTGCGATGAGGTCGATTATCTGGTAAACCGCATAATTCAGCCCTATTTCCTCCATAACCGAAGGTTTTTCGCTGTAAATTTCAATCATATTTCGGAATTCAAGGGGTATTGTACTTCCGCACATAGTCATTATTCTCTTTATATTTTTCGAGTTTGTAAGAGGCATTATACCGGGTATGATAGGAGATTTTATTCCGACTTTTCCTGCCTCATTTATCAGGCGGTAGTAATACGAGTTGTCGTAAAATATCTGTGTAATGAAAAACTTTGCGCCGGCTTCTTCTTTTTTCTTCATATTGAGCAGATCCTCATACAGGGTTCTGCACTCCGAATGTCCTTCCGGATAACATGCCGCACCAAGGGTAAAATCATATTTTGAAAGGTATTCCATAAGATCCGTGGCATGCTTGAAATAACGGCAGTAATCGGCGGTGTAGTCGACAGGCTTATCTCCTCTCAGCGCAAGAATATTTTCAATATTGTTGTTTTTAAGCTCAGCTACAACGTTATCAACGTCCTGATAACTTGAAGGACCACCCGTAAGGTGAGCAAGAGCCTCGATTTTAGCAACATTTTTTATGTAAGAGGCTATTTCCGCAGTGTTCTTACTGTTCGAACCGCTTGCGCCGTATGTGACACTTATGAAGTCCGGATTCAGTTGCCTTAGGTTGTCGATTGTACGGTATATTCCGGAAACTTCCGCATTTTCCTTTTTAGGCGGGAAAACTTCAAATGATATAGTTTTTTTATTCCTTATTATCTCATCTATTTTCATAATCCTTACCTGATGTTTATCTTTCGTAATTAAGCATTTCCGGTGTGTATTTTTCCAGCACACGGTACATATCCAATGCGTTTTCTCTGGCTTTTACGAGGTCATGTTCAAGATAATTACCGCACTCAGATTTTTCACTGCCGGGAATTTTTCCCTCAAAATCCGAAATGAATTTCATCGCTCTTTTCAAAACTCCGATCACTTCGTTTCCGCCGACATTGTCTTTCATAAGCACGTAAAATCCGGTTCTGCACCCCATCGGGCCGACATATATTACGCTTTGTCCGTATTCACTGTTTCTGAGGTATGTTGCCAGCAAATGTTCTATTGTGTGCATGGCAGCGCTCGGAATGTAGTCGCCGCAATTCGGAACTTTAAACCTGACATCGTATGTTACTATATCGCCGTCTGTCCTTGATATGTAGACACCTTTTTTAAGCTTATCGTGATCCACCTGAAAACTTTTGATTTTACTGAAGCTGACCGGCTCCTGACCGACAAATGTAAATCTCTTGACTTTCCGTCCATTTAATTCAACGGTTTCATTCCACATTGACGCCGGACGGACCCATATTCCGTTGTCACCGTAAAGAGCCTGATAAACTACGACCTGTTCAAGTGTCTCCGAATTTTTCGCAAGATACAGAACTTTGTAGTTGTTTCCCTTGAAATGGCGGTATATTCCCGGTTTGATTTCTTCATTCATAACATTTCTCCACTTTGAAGTTTTCGTATGAAATTATATCACAATTCCTTTTTTATGTCAATCACGGACAAATAAATTTTATGCACAATTTATACGGCTTGACATAATTTTTCAAACTTATGAGCTATTCAAATATATTTTTTGGCCGGATGATAAAAATTTAAACTTAAACCTGTGTTAATCAGACTTTTTGTGCAATACTATATTCGAGAGGGTTTACTTAGTAAATTATTTCGAATAATTCATATCCATTTTTAGGGTATAAGTCAGTAAAGTTTAGTTAGATTATTTGACCGCAGTATTTACAGTTTATATGCGGATCAGGTCCCTATTGACAAATCTACGGAAATATTGTATAATGCCCCTCAGTGAGTTCGTAACCATCCTCACTTAAAACAAAACTAAGGAGACAGAGAAATGAACAGGAAAACTTTATTTATTACCAGAGCGGCAATTATCGCGGCACTATATGTAGTGCTCACACTTGTGTCAAAAGCATTCGGACTTGACGGTTCTTCAGCCATACAGATCAGAATATCTGAATGTCTTTGTGTACTTCCGGTTTATACTGCGGCGGCTGTGCCTGGAGTTACAATTGGTTGCCTTATATACAATCTTTTTTTCGGCGTCAGTATTTTTGATACAATTTTCGGTACTCTTGCCACGCTTATCGGAGTATTATGTACTTATTACATAAGATTTTTCCGGATAAACTTCAGACTTGCCGGTATCCCGACAGTGATATCAAATACGCTGATAATTCCACCGGTTCTTGTCTTTGCGATAATGGACGGCAACCTCTCTTCCCTGCCGTATCTTATGTTTACAGTAGCTCTGGGAGAAATTCTTTCCTGCTGTGTTCTCGGAACGGTACTCTTACTTACACTGCGCGGTTACAGGAATATTCTTTTCGGATATCCTGCTCCGAAGCTGAAAAAATCAATTTCCGATAAAGAAATAAAAACAAAGGATGAAAAATCAAATGATTAAACATATTGTTATGTTCAGGTTCATGGAAAACGCCGAGGGTAAAACAAAGGCTGAAAATGTCCTTACAGCCAAAAGCATGCTTGAAAAACTCAACGGTGTTGTTCCCTCGCTTAAATCTTCCGAAATTCACCTTGACGTCGGTTCAAAATCAACAAATTACGATCTGGTACTGATATCCGAATTTGACGATGAAGACGGTCTTGAACAGTATATTGTGCACCCGGCCCATAAGGCTGTCGGAGAATTTATGAAAAAAGTGAGACTTGACAGAGCCTGCGTTGACTATACTTTTTAACTTAATACCTGACGCAAATCATTTGATTTGCGTTTTGTTTACAAAAAATTTATTGCAAGGTTATTTGAAAGTAAACAAGATGTAATATCATATTTACTGTAAATATTGATGATGAAACGGAGTTTGTTTTGTTCGGTTATATAAGGGTGCGCGAAGAGGAGCTCAGACTCCGTGATTATGCGCTTTACCGCGGTGTCTACTGCGGTCTTTGCAAAACAATGAAAAAGTATACCGGTATCTCATCTCCGCTTACGCTTACCTACGATTTTGTGCTTCTGGCACTTTTCAGAAGCGGGCTGAGCGAAGAGGGTTTCAGTGTTAGACCCGGAAGATGTGCGGCTCATCCGCTTAAAAAGAGACCGATGGCTTTGTCAAATTCTTCTCTTTGTTATGTTTCGTCTGTCGCTTCGGTTCTTACCTATTACAAACTTATTGATGACAAAAACGATAAAGATAAGAAATTCAGGGCTCTTCTTACTCCCGCAGTTTCTGTCGCCGGGCATAACATGAAAAAGGCAATAAAAGCTTTTCCTGAGTTCAGACTTGAAGAGCTTGCGGAAAAGACAGGATTTTATTTAGGCAAACTTTCGGAACTTGAAAATTCTGCCGACGCTACAGCAGACAGGTGTGCGGATGTTTTCGGTTCACTGCTTGCCGAGGTTTTCTTACATTGTGCAGGTGAATCTGAATTTTCTGAAAATTGCAAAAAGATCGGATATCACACCGGAAGATGGATATACTTTACAGACCTTTGTGATGATTTTGAAAATGACAAAAAGAAAAAAGCTTTTAATCCTCTTTTGACGTCCGGATTTTCGGAACTGCCGACAGACTACCTCAGAGCAACGCTGTTCCGCGAATCATCTCTTGCTCTGCGGGAATTTTCCGCGGTGCGGATCAAATACGGCGACATAACAAATATAATTGATAATATTTTCCGGTACGGGATGCCGAATGTTACTGAAAAAATACTTAAGCTAAATCAGGCTCAGTTGCCTGAAGCTCAAAAATAAAATCGGAGAAAATTATGCAGAATAATCCTTATGACGTCCTTGGCGTCAGCAGAAATGCCAGCGACGACGAAATAAAAAAAGCTTACCGTGAGCTTGCAAAAAAATACCACCCCGATAATTTTCCGGATGCTTCACTTCGCGAGCTTGCGGAAGAAAAAATGAAAGAAATCAACGAAGCGTATGATATGCTGATGCGCAGAAACGGCGGAGGTTCGGAGTATTCAAAATCCGAATTTGCCAAAATCCGAATGATGATAAATCAGCAGAATTTTTCGGAGGCGGAGATAAAACTTGATGCTATGAACGCCGCTGACCGGAATGCTGAATGGCATTTTCTGAAAGGATGTGTCCTTTCTCAAAGAGGATGGTTTCTGGATGCAAAAAAGTTTTTTGAGATCGCATGCAATATGGATCCTTCAAACGGTGAATACCGACAGGCTTATGAAAGCATGAAAACTCAGGCTTACAGTTATTCCAGAGGCAACGACATGAACACCGGAAACACGAATTCTGCTCCGAGCAGTAACTGTGATGTTCTTGACTGTTGCATGCATCTTATTTGTCTTGACTGTCTTTGCGAATGCATGGGCGGCGATTTTATCTCATGTTGTTGACTTTAACGGCGAGCAATCGCCGTTAAAATTTATATCAGAGGATTTGATATGAAAATCACAAAAAAAGTCAGCTTTTCTGCCATTCTTATTGCAATTGCAGTAGTTATACTTTATCTCGGGAGCATGATTGATGTACTTACACTGTCTGTCGCCGCTTTGGCGTCTCTGACCGTAATGATCACAGTCGCTGAGCTCGGATTTCCGTCGGCGTTTTGTGTATACTGTGCGGCTTCCCTTCTCTCTTTTCTTTTGTTACCGGCAAAAGAAACTGCTGTTGTTTTTTCCGCTTTTTTCGGATTTTACCCTATTGTCAAAGGGCTTGCCGATAAAACCAAAAAATACACTGCTTATATCATAAAAACCTTGGTATTTTTAGTTTCCTTTGCAACTTCGGCAGTTGTTTTTGTAGCTTTTTTCGGTCTGCCTGCTGATAAATGGTATATTTACTCCCTGCTTTTCATTCCGGCTCTTGCAGTATTTTTTGTATACGATTGGCTTTTCACAAGAGTTATTCTTTACTATTTTCAAACTCTGCGCAAACGCCTCGGTATAAACAAATATTTCAGGTAAATATCTGATTTTCGAGCATAATTGTAAACAATTGTGAACAAACACTTGACATTACTTTGTTTTTGATGTAAAATATATCTATTACAATATCAGTTAATGCCTGATCACCGAAAGGATTCTATATGGCATACAGTATGACTGCATACGGACGTGCAACGCTTTCGTCCGAAACGAAGGATTTCCTTGTGGAAATCAAATCCGTCAACAACAGATTCTTCGACTGTACGGTAAAGCTTCCGCCGGAATATGGATTTCTGGAGGAAAAAGTCAAAGCTTATATTCAAAGCAAAGGCGTCATTCGCGGTAAAATAAACGTTTTTATCGGTATCAACGTACTGAAAGACGAAAATACCGAAATTCTTATTGACCTCGGATATGCAGAGAAGTATCTGACAGCGCTCTACCGCCTGCGTGATAAATTCTGTCTGAAAGATGACATAAGCGTAATGCGTGTGGCTGAAAATAAGAATATTTTTTCTACTGTGAGAGCAGACGAGGATGCTGAAAAGCTTTGGAATGAGCTTTGTCCGGTTCTCGACAGTGCAGTGGATTCTTTTATGCAAATGAGAAAAGCGGAGGGCGAAAACCTTGCTGCAGACCTTATCTCGAAAACAAATCAGGTTTACGATTTTATAAGCTTTATAAAATCACATGCTGATGATGCACAGAAGAGATACAAGGAACGGCTTGAAATGAAACTCAGGCAAACGCTTGATACACTGAATTTGGAAACGGACAGTGCACGTATATTAACCGAATGTGCTATTTTTGCCGACAAAACGGCAATAGATGAAGAAATCGTTCGTTTGGAAAGTCACTTTGATGCTTTCAGCAAAACGATAAGATCTGATGACGGCGTCGGAAGAAAACTTGACTTCCTGTTCCAGGAAGTCAACCGTGAGGTAAACACAATTGGTTCAAAGGTTTCGGATATTGAACTTACCAAAGCAGTTATCGAAGTAAAAACTTTACTTGAAAAAATCAGGGAACAGATTCAGAATATCGAATAAAAACCGTAAAGGTATAAAAAATGAGATTTGTTAATATCGGATTTGGTAATACTGTCTGTGCAGAAAGAATAATTGCTGTTTTCAGCCCTGATTCTGCACCTGTAAAAAGACTTGTGATTGACGGAAAAACTGCGGGAAGTGTAATTGACGCTTCCTGCGGAAGAAAAACACGTTCTGTGCTTATAACCGATTGCGGAAAGGTTATTCTCTCTTCTCTTCAGTGTGAAACTGTTTCTGCAAGACTCAGCGGCAGAGACGAATCAGAACTGCGTGATAGTGATAGTTAAACAAGGGTGAATTTAAAATATTTTTCAAAAAATCAAACGGAGGAATTTTTAAATGAACAAAGGCTCACTTATTGTAATCAGCGGTCCGGCGGGCAGTGGTAAAGGAACAGTCGTAAGACTTCTGCTCCAGGATGAAAATTACAAAGTATCAGTTTCAACTACATCAAGACAACCGCGAGCTGATGACATTCCCGGGGTAACTTATAACTTTGTATCCAGAGATGAATTCATTGACATGATAGCAAACGGCGAGCTTGCCGAATTTGCTGAATATGTCGGAAATTTCTACGGAACTCCGATTAAAAGTATTGAAGCACTGATGCAATCGGGTAAAAATGTTATACTTGAGATTGAAACTCAAGGCGCATTACAGATTAAATCGAAATTCCCGGAAGCTTTGCTTATCTGGCTGTCACCTCCGGATTACCAGACCCTCGACACAAGACTCAGAGGCCGCGGAACCAACACTGATGATGACATTAACCAGAGACTTACCGCAGCCAAGCGTGAACTGCAGTTCCTTAACTACTATGATTTCATAGTAATCAACGAAAAAGGAAAGGCTGACGAAGCGGCGGAAAACATCCGTGACATAGTGCGGGTGGATAAAATGTCAACAAAACATAAATCAAATTTTGTTAAAGATTTTTATAAAGGTTGATTGGAATCGAAAGGAAAATAACTGTTATGATGATAAAACCCGGTATCGAGCAACTTTCAGAAAACGGAAAATATAATCGTTATATGCTCTGTATTGCTACTGCAAAGTGTGCCCGGATTGTTACAGATGAGTATATTGAACAGTATACCAAAGCTGAACTTATGGTTGCAAATAAAGAAACTGATAAGCCTATCGGAGCAATTATAAACAAAGAGCTCAGAGACGACAAGGCGGTAAAAATAGCAATTAAACGTCTTGCCGATCATGAATTTGAAATTGATGACGAGTCTATAATGACTCCCGGTGACAATGTCAGATAATTTTATAGAAACGGACGGCGCTCCAACGGAGTGTCGTTTTCGCCTTGCTTCGGTTTTTGTGTTAAATGCCCCTTACCATATCGATCGGGTTTTTGACTACACTGTACCTATCGGAATGACCGTGAAAAAAGGTGATTTTGTTGCTGTTCCGTTCGGAATCGGAAACAGACCGGAAACAGCGGTTGTTTTCGACACAAGATATGCAGACATCAGTAATGATCTGGTTTACAAGCCAATCAGTCATAAGCTTGACCCTTCTCTTTCACTCGGTGAAAATGCTCTTGCCGTTGTAAAATTTCTCAAAAACAGAACTTTCTGTACAACCGGCGAAGCTGTTCGTACAATTATTCCTGCCGCTGCTTTTTCAAAACTTGAACAGCAGCTCAGCATTGTTGCTCCACTTCCTGATTTTTATCCGGACTGTTCCATTGAATACCGGGTTTATGATTTCATCAGGAAAAAAGATATTTGTTTCAGAAGTTCGGTTATCGCCAAATTCGGAGTAAATATTGCCGCAAAAGTATTGAATACTCTGTCTGAATCCGGTTATATTTCTTCTGAAATTTGTGTAAAGGAACTGAGTAATATAAAATACGATCAGTTTGTTGAAGCAAATTGCAAACCGGAAGAAATTGCAGCTCTGACTAAAAACAAAACGTTAAGATCGGGTAAACATGCCGAGATACTTGATTACCTGTTCAGAAACGGAAAATGCGAACTCCAAAAACTCCTGACTGATACAAGTTCCTCTCAGTCGCAGATAAAATCTTTGTCGGAAAAGTCTTTGATCAGACTGACAAAAATCGAACGTTACCGGTCTTTTTTCTGCATTCCGGACAATGAAAGCAAAGTCACCCTAAACAACGAACAGCAAAAAGCTGCTGATACCATAATTGCATTAACAAAAGAAAATACTGCAAAAGCCGCTTTGCTGTACGGTGTAACAGGGAGCGGAAAAACTCAGGTTATACGAGCCGTTTCAGATTTCGTACTGAAAAGCGGGAAATCGGTAATTATGCTGGTTCCTGAAATTTCACTGACGCCGCAAACTATTTCCTTCTTCTCTTCTGTCTTCGGAGATAAAATGGCTGTTATACATTCAGGTCTTTCTGCAGGAGAGCGTTTTGATGCCTGGAGAAAAATAAAAAAGGGACTCGTCAGTTTTTGCATTGGCACCAGGTCCGCTGTATTTGCACCGTTTGATAATCTCGGACTGATTGTAATCGATGAAGAACAGGAACACACTTATAAATCAGAATCTTCTCCGAAATATTCAACAAAAGATGTCGCTGCGTTCAGATGTAAACTCAGCGGAGCTGTAATGCTGCTGGCTTCAGCCACACCGTCTGTTGAAAGCTTTTACAAGGCAGAAAAAGGAGTTTATACCTTGTGCGAGCTTTCCGGAAGATACGGAAAGTCCGTCCTTCCACAGACAGAAATTATTGACATGAAAAAAGAAATAAAAAAAGGAAACATGTCTTTTTTCGGCACAGAACTGCTTGACGCAATTAAAGAAACTCTTAAAAATGGTAAACAATCGGTTTTATTTGTTAACCGTCGTGGCTATCACAGCTTTGTTAGTTGCACCGAATGTGGCAATGTCATAATGTGTCCGCATTGCAGTGTATCTCTTACCCACCACAGGCACAGGCTGAGTGAAGACGGTTATCTGCTTTGTCATTACTGCGGGTTCAGATCATCAATTCCTGAGTACTGTCCGGTATGCAAAAACAGATATCTTAAGTTTTCAGGTTTCGGCACTCAGCATGCTGAAAATCAGCTGAAACAAATTTTACCTGAGGCAAGAGTTTTGCGTATGGATTCGGATACAACAGCAACCAAAGATGCTTACGACAAAATAATATCTCAGTTTAAAAATGGTGAGGCTGATATTCTTATAGGAACTCAAATGGTAACAAAAGGGCACGACTTTCCTGATGTTACACTTGTTGGAATGCTTTCAGCTGATCAAAGTCTGTTTGCAGACGATTTCAGAGCTTCTGAAAGAGCTTTTTCCATTATATGTCAGACAATAGGGCGTGCCGGACGCAGAAACGAAGCCGGCAAAGCTTATCTTCAGACATATAATCCGGATCATCCTCTTCTCGATGTTGCTTGCCGACAAAACTATAAGGAATTTTACATAAATGAGATTAAGATGAGACAATCACTTGTCTTCCCTCCTTTTTGTGATATTGCAACTCTTACGGTTACCTCTGACAGTGAAGAATTAGCATTTAAAGCATCAGACAAGCTTGCTGAAAATATAAAAAAATTACTTTCCGAAAAGTATCCAGATGTTAAAACTCAGATTTTCGGACCTTTCGAAGCACCGGTTTACAAAATCAGTGAAAAATACCGTGTCAGAATAGTAATGAAATTCAGGATAAACAATAAGTCATCTATGTTTTTTGCCGAAGTACTGAAAAATTTCGGTAATACGATGCCAAAAAATATCGGACTATCGATTGATATTAATCCGGTCAGCCTTTGATAACACAGTACATCACATACTGATTTTTTTTTACACCGAACACATTATTATTTACAGTTTAAACACTTTTTAATAAAACCAATTACCATCACAATAATTTAACAAGATATATTGTAAGTCCAATTAAAATAAAGTAGGACTAATTTATAAACCGTAATCGAACCGAAAACAGTTAAGATAAAAATTTTTTAACTTGCAAACAATTTAGCGACATTAATAAATAAGATTTAAATCAAAGCCTTACAGGCAGAAGCGGAGAAAAATATGGCTATACTGAAAATTTTAACTGACAAAGAACCTGCTCTCAGAGGCATAAGCAGATCTGTTGATGCGATTACACCTCGCATTATTACATTACTCGATGATATGAAAGACACCTTACACAAGGCAAACGGAGTAGGACTGGCTGCTCCTCAGGTCGGGGTTTTACGCCGCGTCGTAATAATCGAAACAGAAGCAGGCAAACTGTATGAAATGATAAATCCGGTTATTATTGAGAAATCCGAAGAGATTCAGCATGAACTTGAAGGATGTCTTTCTGTTCCCGGAAGATGGGGTATAACTGAAAGACCTAAGAAAGTAAAGGTAAAAGCCATGGACCGTAACGGTAATTATTATACTCTTGAGGGAACCGATCTGCTTGCAATAGCTATATGCCACGAGCTTGACCACCTCGACGGTATTCTCTATACCGATAAGGCTATCCGGATGCTTACAAAAGAAGAAATTGAGGAGCTTGGCGAATGAAAACCGTATTTATGGGAACTCCTGAATTTTCAGCAAATGTTCTGAGGGATCTGTGCGCCGCCGGTTACACACCTGCCGCAGTTGTCACAACACCTGACAAACCTGCAGGCAGAGGGTATGAAACCAAACCGTCTGCAGTTAAACGTTTTGCCGTTTCACAGGGACTTCCTGTTTATCAGCCGGATAAGCTATCCGACACTGAATTTCTGAAAATTCTGAAAAACACAGAGCCTGATATAATAATTGTAGTTGCATACGGTAAACTTCTGCCGGAAACAGTTCTGACTCTTCCGAAATTCGGTTGTATTAACGCCCATGCTTCTATACTTCCTAAGTACAGAGGCGCCGCACCGATGCAGAGAGCCATAATGAACTGTGAAACCGAAACAGGCGTAACGGTTATGCAAATGGAAAAAGGTCTTGATACAGGCGACATAATACATGTTCTTAAAACACCTATTTCTGATACTGATACCCTTGAAACTGTACATGACAAGCTTGCTATACTCAGCGGACAGGCTCTTATCGATGTGCTCGGTATGTTAGAAAAGGGTACTGCTGTTTTTACTGCTCAGGATCCTGAACTTGCAACTTACGCTGATAAAATCAGAAAAGAAGATGAAATAATTGATTTTTCGGAAGATTCAAAGAAAATATCCGCTAAAATCAGGGCTCTTACCCCCTTTCCGTATGCTTACAGTACTTTTTGTGGAAAAAAAATAAAAGTAACAAGAGCGGAAACTATTGATTCACTTGTTTCCGCAAAACCCGGAACTGTATTGGCAGTAGCAAAAGATTACATTGAAATCGCATGCGGAAATGGCGCTTTGAAAGTCTATGAAGTTTTTCCGGAAAGCAAAAGAAAAATGCCGGTAAGAGACTTTATAAACGGGAGCAAAATTTCAGTCGGAGATTTATTCGGAATTTAATTTTCTGAAACTCCCCTTCTGTTCGAATCGCATCCGGATGAGCAATATAATTGTTTTTATACCTTAATGTCTATTATCTATCTGGTAAATTTGAAATGAAAACTGCCGTTTCACTGATAAATCAAAAATCAGTCAAACGGCAGTTTGTTTATTCTATAATTTCTTTTTAAAACCAATATGATTTTAGTTTTAAATGATAAAAATGTAAGATATTGATAATTTCTTTTATAAACAGTAAACGTAGAGGTGGATAAAATTTATAAATGTAATTACCAAGTTACTTTAAAAATCCGTCGATTATTACATTTTCAGCTTCCTCAGCTGTAAGCCCGAGGGTCTGGAGCTTCAGTAACTGATCCCCGTTTATTCTTCCGATAGCTGCTTCGTGAACTATCTGAGCCTCTTTATGATTAGCCGCAATCTCAGGAATTGATCTTATTTTTGAATTGTCCATTATAATGGAATCGCATTGGATATGCGCACGGCAACTGTTATTGCCTATTACTGCCGGGTTAAAGGTCTGATCGGAGCTGTCCTTGCCTACCGAACGTGATATTACCTGTGCAGAAGATTCCTCGCCGTTCAGATAAATAAGCATGTCAGACCTTGCTGTCTGATTACCGTGCGTCATCATTCTCTCAGTAACAGTAAGCTTTGCGTTTTTACCGAGATTTGCTGTCATCTTTCTGAGGGTGGAATCGACGCCTTTTATCTGTACCATTTCCATTTCACATACAGAATTTTCCTGCATTTCAACTTCGGTCGACGGATTCATAATCTTTTTACCGTTTCCGTCCCCTTCTCCGTAGTGTTTTTCGATATAACGCACTTTTGCATTCTTACCTATAAAAAACCGGTGAACTCCGTCATGACCGGTTTCTTTATCGCCGCTGTTATGAATTCCGCATCCGGCGACTATCAGCACATCACTGTCATCACCGATATAAAAATCGTTGTAAACCATTTCGGTTATACCGGTCTCGGTTATTATGACAGGTATGTGGACCGACTGATTTTTTGTGCCGGGCTTTATTTTTATGTCAATACCGGGTTTGTCTTTTTTTGATTCTATGATGATGGAATCAGTGCTTTTTCTTCCGGCAGAATCGCTGTTTTTTCTGATATTATAAGCGCCTTGCGGAACATCGTGAAGTCCGGCTATTTCCGAAAGAAGTTCTTTATCTATTTTATTCATATGATTAGTCTCCGTTAAGCTTAATTTTCCGCTCTTATGCAACGTGGTGTCGACGAAAATTCACACATAAGATCAGCCAGCATCTGGGTTTTCTCTCCGCTTTTTCTGATCTTACCTTCAGCTATTACAACCATTTCGTCAGCAAGATTCATAATCCTTTCCTGGTGCGAAATAATAATTGTGGTGCCGCTTGAGGTTCGCTGTATATTCTTGAACGTTTCAACAAGCATTGAGAAACTCCAAAGATCTATACCCGCTTCAGGCTCGTCAAAAATAGCAAGTTTAGGTTTTCTTGCCATAAGCGTAGCGATCTCTATTCTTTTCATCTCGCCGCCGGAAAGTGAATTGTCCAGTTCCCTGCTCACATACTCAGCCGAACAAAGCCCGACTTTGGCAAGAAAATTACAGCATTCTTTTTCACTGAGTTCGGAACCGTTTGCGATGGAAAGCATTTTTCTCACCGTCATTCCCTTGAATCTCGGAGGCTGCTGAAACGCATACCCTATTCCGAGTTTTGCTCTGTCAGTAACTGACATGTCTGTTATATCGGTGCCATTGTATATTATCTGACCTTCAGTAGGTTTTTCAAGTCCCATTATCAGTCTTGCAAGTGTTGATTTTCCGCCTCCGTTAGGACCGGTAATAACCATAAACTTTCCGTCAGGCACGGAAAGAGATATGTTATCTATTATTTTGACGGTTTTTTTGCCGTCATCTGCCTCAAAAGTCAGATTTTTTATCTCAAGCATTTGAATTTCCCTTTCATTCTTTTTCCGCTTAATTTGTTTACTTCTTCCTTATAATAATACTCTTTTCATTACGCAATGTCAATGGATTTATCAAAAGTTTTACATTTCTTCAAAACTTGGCTGTTTTTTTCTTACATAATTGTAGTATAATGTATTGAATTTTCAAACGCCTACAAAATATTTCCGAAAGGATAAGACCATGAATATTATTGCCGCACCGTTTGCTTATATTATGCGACTCTGCTATTCCTTTACAAACAATTATGCCGTTGCGCTCATATTTTTCACACTGCTTATCAAACTTATACTAGTTTATTTTAACATCAAACAACAGAAATCTTCACAGGCACAGGCAAGGATAAAGCCCAAGGAAAGAGCAATCAGAAAGCGTTATGAAGGACGTACCGATCAGAATGCAAGGATCGAAATGTCAAACGATATTATGGCAATGTACCGTGAGGAAAAAGTCAGCCTTGCTTCCGGTTGCCTTCCGCTCCTTATACAGTTACCGATTGTTCTGATTCTTTACAATATTGTGAAAATGCCTTTGACTTATCTGTGCAACTTTTCCGCAGAGGTGATTTCCGGTATAAAAAACACTGTTTTCACCCTTCTCGGTCAGAATTCTCTTTCAGGTGTATCGTCCGATATTATCAGTCTGTATAATAATGCCGCCGGTTCCGCTGATAAATTTTCTATTACCGAACTGCAGATGATATCTGTTGTCAAGAACAACCCTTCCCAGTTTGAAAGTGTTGTCGATTTATCAAAGATTCCTGATTTCACTATATTCGGCGGCAGAATTGATCTTTCTGCGGTTCCTACTTTCGGTTTTACGCTTATCGCTCTGCTTCCTATACTTGTCGGACTTTTTCAGTTTCTTTCAACAATTGTAAACCGCATTTCAGGACCGAAACTCGATACAAGCTCTCCTGAGGCTGTTCAGACGCAGAAAACTTTATTTTACACAAGCATAATAATGTGCTTTGTTACCGTATTTTTTGCATTTAACATGCCCGCAATACTCGGCGTATACTGGATTTATCAGAGCATAATCGGAGCGGTAATTCAGATTGTACTCAGTAAAGTTTTCCCGATACCGACTTACACTGAAGAAGAAATGATTGCAATTGAACAGGAGTACAATAAAGATTACGTACGTCCTGTAATAAAATCAGCGCCCAAAAAGTCATTGCACCACATCGATGACGATGATTACATCGAAGAGGATAACGACTCAGATTATGATGACTCCGATGACAGTGACTACGAAGATGAGGATGATTCGGAAACTGAATCAGAAAACAATATAGCGGAAAATAATGCAGAAAAATCAGGTTTGAAAGATAAACAAAACGCTATTACGCCTGAAACTCCCATACCGGCACGAAGAAGATTTGACAAAAACGGAAATCCGATACGTTCTCTTCACTTCATAGACGATGATGAAACAGAAGACATATATTCAACCTCTTCCGAACATGACAAGGATTCTTCTGCAGGTGTTATATCCGAATCCGAAACAAAAGAGAGTGTCATCACAGAAGATACAGATGAAACCGGCAAAAAAACAGATGATGAAAGGAAAGATTAAATGCGTCAGATATTGAAAATCATTTCTTTTATATTGATTATATGCATTATCAGTTCTTTGCTTGCAGCCTGTAATAAAAACAATGACGATGAGCCGGAAGATGAAGGAGATGATGAATTTTCCGGATCAATCTCCGGTGGCGACCAAACAGAAACCCCCGATAATCCTGATGAAAACGCTCCTCCTATTGAAGAAGGCGATCCCGATAAAGTTTATGAAATCCGAACGCCGGATGACCTTAAAGCGATAAACCAGCAGGGCAAGTATGTCCTGATGAATGATATTGACTTATCCGGAGTTGAGTTTTCACCGATAGGAACCTTCGCCTATCCGTTCAAAGGTGAATTTGACGGACAAGGCTACACAATTAAAAATTTAAAGATAACGAATTCTTCTGAAGATATCGGAGTAGCTCTTACTTTTAAATACGTTTACGCCGGACTTTTCGGTGTTACTGACGGTGCAAATATCCATAATCTGAATATCGAAAATGCCGAAATTAATGCCGAAACTTCAACTGAATACTGCTATGTTATGAGCGGAATTGTCGCTGGTTACATGCAAAGTACGACTGTTGCCGAATGTAGTATAAACGGTAGCGTTAAATCAAAAAGCAAGTATTTTAACGGATATGCCGGCGGAGTTACCGGTTACGCAAGAGAGGGCAAATTCAATAATTTGAGTGTTTCAGGTTCGGTTTCCGTAAACGATTCTGAAAAAAGAAGTCATGCCGGCGGGATTGCCGGAGGAATAACTGATTCAACAAAATCAGAAAAATGTTACAGCAGCGCTGATGTTGTTTCAGTTTCAACATACGGAATTGCTTATGCCGGTGGAATTGTTGCTACAGTCAGAAATTCTTCGCTTATTGCTTGCAGAAACAACGGTAACATAACTGCGGAGGTATCTTCATATTCTGACAAAAGCGGCAATGTCGGAACTGCCTATTCCGGTGGTATTACTGCTGTTGCAGATGCTGATATAGCAGAAAATAAATCTTCAATAGTTCGCTGCTATTCTACCGGTGGAACAGTTAGTGCAAACGGAAACGGTAACACTGTATATTCTGGGGGAATTGCGGCTGAGGTGAATTTAGCTGAGGTAATTCATTGTTACTCTCTTTCCGATGTAAGAGCCTCAACTACAGGTAATAAGTCGGTATTTGCCGCATCGGCTTTTGCGTATCTGTCCGGAAAAGACTATAAAGTGAGCGGTTGTTTCGCTACCGGTAACGTAGATATTACCGCTGACATGAAAAACAGAGTGAACATTGGTACTTTCTGCGCTTATCCAGAGAAAAACGATGACCTTGTTAACTTCACAAACAATATTTACAACGCTTCAGCCACTTATCTTGTTAACGGCGAAAGTTCTGCTGACTATCTTGCAAAAACCGCTGAATCAAGGTTGCCGGGACTTTTCACACTGGAGCATCTTGTGAATGATCTCAAGTGGAATGCTTCAGAATGGGAAACAGTTGACGGTGTTATTATCGCAAAATAAAAAAATGGACCTTAGCGAATTCGGCTAAGGTCTGTTTTCCTTGAAATTCTCATATATATCAATTAAACTGACAAATGGAGGCTGATATCATGGAAAAAATTCTTTTGATTATTAATCCGCGTGCCGGTAAAAAGAAAAATAATGATTTTTTCAAAAAAATAACGAATTTTTTCCAGACAGTGACCGAAACTGCTGAAATCAGGTATACGGAGTCACGCGGCCATGCCATTGAACTTGCGCGCAGTGCTCAAGATTTTGAAAGGGTTATATGTATTGGCGGTGACGGTACGTTAAATGAGGTTTGTAACGGTCTTATGCAACTGGAAAAAAATATAAGACCTGTTCTCGGATATATTCCTTGCGGCTCGACTAACGATTTTGCAAGGGGTATCGGTTTACCTAAAAGACTTGATAAAAGCCTCAAACTCTCGTTATCGGAAGATATAAATCCGATAGATATCGGTTTTTTTAACGGTGACAATATATATTCAAGGTACTTTACTTATGTCGCTTCTTTTGGTCTTTTCACCGATATTTCTTACAACACCGATCAGCGTGTCAAGAATAAATTCGGTCATATGGCTTATATCTTTGAAGGTATAAAAAATCTTACTGAACTACAAAAATACAAGCCGTTTAAATTGAAAATAAAAACAGATGATTACTATATCGAGGAAGAATATATATTCGGCGCAGTAAGCAACTCCACTTCTCTCGGAGGTCTGGTTAAGCTCGACAAAAAAAACGTTAAAGTCAATGACGGTTATTTTGAGCTTTTACTTATTAAAAAGCCTGACAACTTCTGGGCTTTGACTGATACTGTCACAAGACTTTACAATAAAAAATACTGCTTTGAGAAAATTCTCTTCCGACATGCAAACAATTTGACTCTTGAGTCCGAATCTCCGATAAACTGGACACTTGACGGCGAATTTGCCGGAAGTTTCAGAAATGTAAATATTAAGGTATGCGGTGAATCGATAAAAATCGCACGTGCAGAAGAAGTGAGAACAAAACCTTTACTTCGTAAAAAATTGCCGTGAAAGCAATTTTTTTTGAAAAACTATTGACATTTTCGTTTTTTATGGTATAATGACTATGTTGCGTTAAGTGAGTCTTGTGGTCGGTTTGATATAGAAAGTCTGTTTGTTTTGACCTTTGAGTTTTATTATCTGACTATTTTCAATGCAGGCTCGGTGACGTTCATTTACCATGTATGCGGGTATGGCGGAATTGGCAGACGCGCTAGATTCAGGTTCTAGTCGGGGTTCCTCGGTGAAGGTTCAAGTCCTTTTACCCGCACCAAACAAAGCCTTGAAAACACTACGTTTTCGAGGCTTTTCTCTTTCAAAAAAGTATTGGCAGACGCATCACCTCTCACGAATTTTTTATTCGTCAAGGTGCTGTGTCTGCCAATTATTTTACCACGGAATCGCGATACACTCCGCGGTTGAAGTCGTTGACGTCAGCCCAGCACCACAGGAATGCGCCTGCCAATGCTCCGCTGTCGGAATTTGCGCGATAGAGCTTTGCCATTTTTTGAATACATTCTCTGAAACACGCGGGATTATCAAACACGAAATATCCGCCCCATTCGGTAAAGACCAAGGGCTTGTCATACAATATCTGTGCCGATTTCTTTGAACGATCGAAGGTCGCGGAATACGGATGCATGGTGTAAAAATCAAATCCGCAACGGTTGAAATAGATCAGGGTATCCTCGTCGCTCATACAGTTTGCACCCGAAACAAGGCGTGTCGGATCGTATTTATGGCATACATTTGCGCTGTCGATTAAGAACTGCTCTGTGAACTGACATTCGTTAAAGGAGAGCCGGAAAACGATAGAGGGGGTGATTTCTGTCGCGAAATATCGTTCGTTTCAGGACCTCAAGGCTGCCGTTTGCCACCTCTTCGTTGGCAGTATCCGACCACCAAAGCCCCGGTTCCTCGGATACCATGAGTCCAAGCTTGTCGGCAATATCCAACGTTGCCTTACAATGCGGATAATGCACAAGTCTTACGAAATTTGATCCGGTAGACTTGATCATCTTCATATCTTCCTCGATCTGCTCGTAGGACAAGACAGTGTTATCATTGCCATCAAGCAAAGATATTTCAAGGAGAGAATCCGTATTCTTGTCCGTCTGCACGTCTACCGATACCTCTGCGTCCTTGTATTCGTTGCATAGATCGGTCTTGAAAAATACGTCGGAGATGTAGTTATCATCTCGGTAGATCAGTGATACGTCGCGTATAATGCCGCCAAAATTCTCCCAACCGGGTGTTGGACCGAAGCAAAGATTCAGATCCTCAAGCTCCACAGAGAGTGTGTTTTCGCCCTCAATTATGTGCTCGGTGATCTCAAACTCATATTCGCAACAAGGAAGCATTTCGCCAAGCGCCTTGCCGTTCTCGATACCGACAAGACGCATCGGGGATGCGAGCAGCTCCTAACCTGCCGAGATAATAAAGGAGAGGAAGGGCGAGCCGTCAAGCGTGTATTTTCTTCCAGGGGGTTATCTCGCATCTGACGTCCTTAGCTCTTGCACTTACGGGGCAGAGAGCGGAGGACTCAAGCTTGTAATCTTTGTTAGTCGTATTTTTCACCTCAATGCATTCTGAAATCTATTTCGCGGGGGAGCGGATATGCGCTAAGCACCTCTTCTTGCGAGAGCGAGCCGACCTCGACACCGCGCTCCTTTGCGAGTATCTGTGCGTAAATGCCTATCCAGATGTTTGAGAGCGAGTATTCACCCTCCATCAGATCGGGTACGGTAAGGTCGGCGGTGATGATCTCACTTGCCTTTTCGGGCTTTCCCATCTTCGAGTAGCACTCGCCGAGCAGCATAAGAATTCTGCCCGCTCTCTGCGCGCTCTCGGGAATTCTGTCGTAAAGTGAGACGAGATCGTCGTATCTTGCCGCGCGGATGAGAGCGAGGAAGCACTCGACCGTGAGCTGATAGTAGTCGGGGAGCAATTCTGTGGCGCGGAGCATATTGTCTGCCGCCGCGCAAAGCTCGCCGCGTATGTTTTTCTGTATCATCGCGAGATTTCTGCGTGCCCACGCATTGTCCGAGAGGGCGATCGAGCGCGCAAAGCAGTCTGCCGCGCCATCAAAGTCCGAGTCCGCGTAGCGCATAACTCCGAGCTGATTATAGTAATACCAATTCTCGCTCGGCGCGCTCTCCATCAGCTCGATCCATCTCTTTCCAACTACGTAGCTCGCGATCGGCTCATTCTTTGCGTGCTCGGGAAGACCGCTACCGCCAAGGAGCGAGAGCCAATCTGCCTGCTCGCTACCCATACTGTCGTCGGGGAATGCGCAGATCTTGCTGATAGGCGTATGTCTTATCTTGTTTTCAAGCGCGCCCCAGCCCGAGCCGTATGCAGAAATAGGATCGGTGCGCGAGATCTTGAATATATCGGGATCAAGCAGCTCTGCGCGCTTGCGTGCGACGGCGGCGACCGTCTCGTCGGCACGGTCAAAGTCACCGTGAATGTCGTCAGGGTTTACGTCGATCGCGCAGTAGCATTCGCGCCAATTTATAACGCTCTTTGCGTCCATCACGAAATGCTCAAGCTGAGTCTTGAGCAATCCCGCCTGAATTTCAATGTAGCTGCCCGCGTCCTGCGAGAGCCATTCATTCCAACGCTTGCCGCCCGTGTGCTGTCCCCAGACAAAGAGCTTTCTGCCCTTGAGGATGGGATCTGAGAGCTGAAGCAAGCCCTTGCCGTTCTCGTCGATCGCGGCAATCCACTTCTCGCGCTCTGCGGGGATGTCAAAGAAGAAATCGCGCGAACGCTGAGAGCTTGAGGCGTAGGTCACGTCTCTGCCCTCGATCTCGGGGATAGAGCTCTTGTCAAGGAAATACTTTCCGTCGCTGTAGCCGCAGTAGAATGCCGCCCTCGCGGGAACTACGACGCGTGTGCCCTTCGTCTCGGGAACGGCGATGTTCGACCACCAATACATAGGCGTGTCGCGATCTGCCGTGTTCTCAATTGTTATGTTCATCAGAAGCGCGTCGCCCTTGAGTGTTGCCTCGATCACGTAGACGATGCCGCGGATGCGTTCGAACTCGTACATCCTGAGTATCTCGTCGCCCGCGTCGTTGCAGAGTCTCTGCGCAAAGAGAGGCGCGCAGGTGAGCGGATTGTGCCCCTTGATGCCGACGTTCCATTCAACGCCGCCCGAGAACCACGCGCTGCGAAGCGCGAGATTGCAGGGCTGGAATACGTCGTTCTTGTAGAGGAGCTCGCGCTCCTTTTTCTTGTCGTAGAGCGACCAGAGTCTGCCACCAAGCTCGGGCAGAAATACCGCGCGCATATGGTCATTCTCGAGTATCGCCGCGTTGAACTCGCGCACCGATCTTTCGCGCGTGTAGCTGTCGCTGATGCGGTATGGTAGAAGACTTTGGATCATACCCTTGCCGATATATTTCGCGTCCTCGTCGGAAACTCGGTCGCTGACGGTTATGTTGGCTCTGATATAGCTGTTTACGTGTATGTCGGGAAGTGCGCTGTCATCACCAAGCGTTGCCGCGAGGATAGGATATTTTTCAAATTGCAATTTAGTCATAAAAGCTCCTTGCGCCGTAAAATTTTTCTGTTTTAATTATAAGACTTCTGTCTGTTGATTTCAATGAATATTCGGTCGTTTTATTTGTACAAAACGACTTTTTATAATCAAAGACCGCTCTGCGCGATATAATGCGTCGGGGAGAGCCCTGTCGATTGCTTGAACTTGCGTGAGAAATGGTAGACGTCGCAGTAGCCGAGCATCGAGGCGATCTCGCTGATGCGGTGCTCTCCGCTCAGAAGCAGAGTCCTTGCGCGCTCGATGCGCAGGTTTTCGCGGTATTGCATCACCGAGATGCCGAGCTCCTCACGAAAGCTGTTGCGCAGATAGGACTCGCTCACGTTGCAGAATGCCGCAACGTCGGATAGACTGAAGCTCTCGCTTGCGTGGCGGTGGATGTACGCGAGCGCGGAGTTGAGGTGCGCCGAGCTGCCGTTGGGGATAGATCGGATGCGGCGCGAAAGCCCAAGAAACAAGCGCAGAAGCAGGATTCGAGCCTCAACGAAGCAGTATTCGCCCTGCTCGCTCCATACGCGCCAGATGCGCTCAAGTGAGGATAGCTCGTCCTCGGTGCAGAGCACGTGGCGCGGAAAATCGAACTCGCTGCTCACGTCGATGTCGATCTCGCTCGTGTAATATAGACTGCTCGGACCTACGTTTATCTTGTAGCGGTCACCCTTCTCGTAGCGCACAAAGCTGCCGGGGCGGATGTCAAATTGCCCGACACCGTCGATAGTGAGACTGCCCTCGCCCTCGAGAAAGCAGACGAAGCCGCTCGATATACGAGAGTCGTTCGAGAAAATGAAGTCGCCGCGCTCCTGCTTCTTGACGATGATCCTTATATCCCCCACCTTGACGTCGCAAAAATAGTTCATATATACCTCCGCCGATGTTTCTAAAGCCATTATAGCATAGATAAAACGACTTGTCAATAAATTTGGAAAATAGGGGGAGAAAATGCAAAATGCAAAATTGGCAGAGCCGTGCGTTTATATGTTGACGGAACAATTATGTAAATCAATTCTTCACGATGAAGCCGTAATTGATTATCTTGTGGATAGGATTTTTGAGTTGCAAGGCGAAGAAAATCCGCGCTTACCGAGATTGCGTTTACAATTAGAAGATGTTGAAAATCGTATTAAAAACATAATTACAGCGATTGAGCAAGGAATTATCTTTGATTCTACGAAAGATAGACTTGCGGAACTTGAAAAAGAAAAAAGCCAACTTGATTTAACGATAATCCAAGAGCAAATTAAAAAGCCCTTCCTTACGAAAGAGCAAATACGTTTTGGAATAGAAAAATTTAAGAAGTTAGATATTTCAACGAAAGAAGGTAAGCAAAGGTTAATCGACGGGTTTATCAATGCAATTTACCTTTACGATGACAAGATAACCTTTACCTTTAACTACAAAGACGGAACAAAAACAGTATTCCTTTCGGAACTTAATTGCACCCCGTTCGGTTCGGATTTGAAATGCCTTGGGGCACCAAAAAGCAATAAACCGAACCTCGTGTTCGGTTTATTGCTTTTTAGTATGAAGTTTATGACGATGTGCCTCTCAAATCGCCCCGCGATTTGACGGTGTTTGCAGTAAGCCGTGCAAGAAGTTCAAATCGAACGATCCGCAAACACAAGGTCCAAGTCCTGTTACCCGCACCAGTCGGCAGTGCCGACAGCCAACAATCGCTGTCAGTGCTGCCAAATTTTGTTTATATTTATTCAATTAAGTTTCCACGGGCAAAAACCGCTTTTATGGATATATTTTCATCAAAAACCACGAAGTCGGCGTCCATATTACGAGCGATCTTTCCCTTGGTTGAAAGCTTCATAATATTCGCTGGTGTGGAGGTCATCATTTTGATAGCATCTAAAAGCGGAATGCCCGCGTCCTTCACGGCAA
Organism: uncultured Clostridia bacterium; assembly: GCA_944391815.1. Taxonomy (GTDB): domain Bacteria; phylum Bacillota; class Clostridia; order Oscillospirales; family CAG-272; genus SIG673. The sequence continues at coordinate 26,507 of CALXUV010000081.1, forward strand.
CACGGACCAATCTGTCGGCTGTTGCTATACTGCCCGCAAATGCGCTTCTATCCATAAGCTTGCAAACACCGTCCTCGATAATAAATTCGGTAGCCTGCATAAATCCGTGTATCTGATCAGTCCCCGCAAGAGAAAGGCTGTCGGTTATAAGGGCTATTTTATCTGCGCCTTTGAGCTTATATATGAGCTTTATCAGTTCGGGCGGCAGGTGCTTTCCATCGCATATGATTTCTACGTACATATCGTCAAGAAGATATGCTGTTTCTATTACGCCAAGCCGGCGAAATCCGTGATCGCGGGTGATCGTCGACGTACATGAATACAGGTGCGTTACGAGTTGGCAGCCATTTTCAAAAGCACGAAGCATATCCGAATATATCGCGTCGGTATGTCCTGCAGAAGCAACGATATCGTATTTTTTCAGCGTTTTGGCAAATTTCTCTTCCTTATCGTTTTCGGGCGCGTACGTCCACCTTGCTATTGCGGAAGCGTTTTTCTCTATAAAATGCAGATAATCTTCTTCAAAGGGTACGGTTATATGCGCCGGACACTGCGCTCCCGCTTGTTTTCTTGAAAGATACGGCCCTTCCATATGCGCGCCTATGATAGTTCCCTTCACTCTTGGATCATTCATAGCATTTTTGACGCTTATTACAGACTCTGCCATACTGTCAAAATCCGCCGCGGATATAGTCGGTACTATCGACGTAGTCCCGTGCTTTAAGTGAAAATCACACGCTTTTACTATCTCGTCTGTACTTCCCTCAAATCTGTATCCGCCGCCTCCGTGGGTATGTATATCGATAAATCCCGCGCTTACGTAATATCCCGTCATATCGTATGTCTCGGAAACGGGATATTCTTTTGCGGTCACCTCTGTTATTTTTTCATCGTCGAAATAAATATATCCGTCAAAAAAGCGGTCTTTCAATATTATCCTATCTGATCTGATTCTTTTCATAGCCATCACAAAAGCGAACTGCTATCGCCATCAAGATAAAGTATGGCGCTCTTATGGCGGCGAAGAACTGTCGCGGGACATTTTTCATTTATATCGTCGCAAAGCGTTGCCTTTACCGCTTTTGCCTTAGTCTTTGCGGGAACGATGCAGAAAAGATGATCTCCGGCAAAAAGAGTGGGAACGGTAAGAGTTATCGCAGTTTTGGGAACGTCGTCGATTTTAGCGAAGCATCCGTCGTTCACCTGCTGATTACGACAGATCTCATCAAGCTCCACGGACTTGACCGCTTTTGGATCGTTAAAATCTGCAACGGGCGGATCGTTGAACGCAATGTGTCCGTTCTCGCCTATTCCCATTACGACGATATCGGTCGGATATTTTGCTAAAAGTTCCGCGTAGCGTTTACACTCCTTTTCAGCATCGCTTGCGGTGATATCGATATAAGATACGCTCTTGAAATCAGCAAGTCCGAAGATATGCTCTTTCAAAAAGTTACCAAAGCCTTGCGGAGCATCGGCGGATAGTCCTATGTATTCGTCCATATGGAATGCATTTATTCTGTTCCACGGAATTTCTTTATCGGTAGCGAGCGCATACAACACCTCGTTTTGCGAGGGGGCTGCCGCAAAGATCATATTGATAGTTTCCCTGGTTTGGAGAAGAGAAAGTATACGTGCCTTTATATCCCTTGCGGCAGCATTTCCCATTTCTTCTCTCGTTTCATAAATATTTACGTTTAATAGATCTTTTTTAAAAGTCCTCATTCAGATCAGCTCCTTAAATTTTGTTACCGCGTCGGAAAATGCTGCTTTTGCGTCAGCATATTGATACGGATTTTTAAATGCTCTGCCTACAAGCGCATTCAGTCCCGAAAAGGTCTGCAGATGAGGTTCAAGCGACACGAAAAAATCTTCTTTTGCGTATTCCCTATGAGCCGAAAGTATTTCCTTTATCTTCGCTTCTCCCTTTCCCGCCGGAACAATCGCTCCTTGAGAGAGCGCGTCCTTGATATGAAAATAGGCGATATCTTCTTTTAACAGTTCATATGCGGTATATGGTTCTGCTCCTTCAAGAACGAAATTTCCCATGTCAAACACGCATTTAAGCTCTCCGCTGAAATGATCCAAAAGTTCTTTGCAACGCTTTGGAGTATCCCCGTATATCTTTGCCTCATTTTCATGGCACAGCGTTATGCCGTATTCTCTTGCAAGAACAACAAATTTTTCAAGATAATAAAGAACCTCGCTCTTCATGTCGGCAATATCTTTTCCGTTAGGCGCGTAAAAACTGAACACACGGATATATCTTGTATCAAAAATATTTGCCGATTCGAATATACGCTTTGCACTCTCTAAATGATCGTTTATATCTCCGTCCAACTGTATCTTGCCAATAGGCGAACCGATTGCCGAAACATTAATACCAAAAGCGTCAAGCTTTTTTTTAGCTTCTGTTACCTCGTTTCTTTTCAAGACCGATATATTCTTTCCGTTAAGAAATCTTATCTCAATATTTTCAATTTCAAATTCATTTAACGCCGTCAGTTGCTCTTCAAATGAGTCGGCGTATTCGTCCGCAAAAGCGGAAATCTTCAAACTTCTCATGCTCTCTCCTTAAAGTTCTGTCTTTCCGACAAGCTCTTCTTTACCGCTTTTCAGGGAACGCTCTATGGCATTCATTATAAACACGGGAGATACGAATTCTTTGTAAGTCACCTTTTGGCTCTCGCCCGAAAGAATACCGTAAAACTCCTTGAATTCCTCATAAAACCAATCGTCTGTCGTCGGTATCACAAAGCTTTTTGCATCTGTTTCTGACATACGAGAAGCAAAATAAAAATTATTTTTATCGCAAAACAGTCCCACGCAGTCATATTTCTCGTAGTGAAACAAAACGTGTATCTGCGATCCGTTTTGCTTCGCGGTCACGGAGATCGGGTATCTTCCGAATATCTCGCAGACCATTTCAACAAGATGCTGGGCGTAAAAGTAAAAGCCCCCGTATACGCTCTCGCTTTGGTAAGGCGCGCGGACATATCCGCCGATGGTTTTGCCGCCGACGCATTTTTTAGCATCCTGCTTCAACTCACGTATAAATACGTCCTGCTTCAAGGAAGATCCCCCCGATATGCGAATGCTTTTTTCTTTCAGCCTTCTCATAAACTCAACGGCTTCACTTTCGCTTATCGTGATAGGCTTATCTATAAACATGGGAATGCCGCTGTCAATATACGGCTTTGCGTATTTGTAATGGTTATCTCCATGACGCGCGGTGATAATAAGACCGTCTATCTTTCCTACGGCTTCCGAATGATCGTTCATTATGGGAACACCGAATTTCGCGTTCAGCTTTTCAGATGCCTCTGTTTCTTCACTGTATACGCCAACAATTTCAACGTCGGAGAATTCTTCTTTTCCTTTTATGAATTTCAAAAACGCGTTTGCGTGTGAGTTTTCACAACCAAGTATAGCGATCCTTTTCATTTCACTTCACCTCAATATTTCAACGGCAGCGGATTCTGCGCGTGAACCGTCTCGATGACCGAAATGACCGCTGCCGCCATTTCGGGCGTTACAGTCATTTCTCTATCCTCTGTAAGCTTATAATAAAGCTGTTCATAAAGCTTTGCCGTTCCGATATCGAATGCAGTTCCTTCAAATCTTTCGGATTCAACGTGCTTTACAAGCTTTTCACTACAATAAATCGGATTTCCGTCCTCGTCCTTGAGAAATTCCTCAACAACGGGACGCTCGGGGTTCTCACCATCCTGAATATACGTCATTTCATATGACTTGGGTGTTGCTTTGAGCGTTCCCTTCGTTCCTTGAACCTTTATATTGTAATCGGTGTACGCGTCGATAGCGGAAATTTCAATGTCGATCAAAGGCTTATTGGGCGCGGTGATGAGAATTTTTGCATAGTCGTCGGCATCGCCGCTTGTGAGTGCGGTGTCGAGCTTACTGTAAACGACCCTCGCATCCTTATCGAAATCAAGAAAGCCAAGTCCCATTCCTATGGGGTGAGGTCCCGTGTTGTATGTACTTCCGGCGCATTTCTTTTGCAATGTCTGCCAATCCCAACGTCTGGCAAAACCGTTGTAACAAATGTTTATCTGTTTAACATCTCCAAGTCTGCCCGACCTTATCGTATCATATACAAATTGATAAAACGGCGCTAAAAAGGTCTGTTGGAAAACCGCGAGCGTAACGCCATGCTCCTTTGCTGTCTTCATCAGTTCGTCGCATTCGTAGCGCGATCGTCCGAAGGGCTTTTCAACAAGTACGTTTTTGCCGTGAAGCAACAGCTCCTTCGTTATCGGATAATGCATTTCCGAGTATGAGGCATTTACAACGAGATCGACATCGTCAAGTGCAAACAGTTCCTCATAATTTTCAAAGCTCTTGCAGCCGGGATATATCTCCTCGGACACCTTTCTGCGAAATTCATCATTTTCAACTACGTATTTTACGTTATAATATTTATTGTCTTCACTACGGTAATATTTGCCGTGTATGTCTTTCCCGCTTCGTCCCTGACCGATAATAGCAAGATTTAATCTTTTCATAATACCTGCTCCTTTCAAACACTTTATTACATCTACTATTATAAAATAAACTTTTTGTAAAGTAAATAGCAGAAACTGTATTTTATATTGCAAAAAATGAACAAGTGTGCTACAATATACTTAACAAAAAAACGAGGTTTGAAAATGATAAACGACTATATATGGACCACCGATAAAATGTTTTTTAAGCACGAGATTTCCGAGAATCTCCCCTGCAATACGTATTCAACGCACACGCACAATGCATACGAATTGATATACTTCTTGGACGGTGACGCAACGCACGTCATTGAGGACAGAAAATACAAGCTAAAAAAAGGAGACCTTATCCTGATACGTCCATTTCAATATCATTTTATTCAAATTGACACTCCAGCAAGATATGAGCGATATGATATTCTCTTTGACGTGGAAAAGCATAACGTAGAAAGTGCAAGGCTTATACCGAACGACATTGAGGTGATAAACCTTGTGGGAAACGAAATTATTGAGGATATCTTTCGCAAATGCGATCTGTATTATCAAATAAGTAACAGAGATACATTTGAAAAAATATTTTCTCATTTGCTTTCCGAGCTGTTTTATAACATCACCTTGTTTCCACATCCGCTTTCAGAAACATCGACTACTCTGTCTCCTTTAATCTCAAAAGCTCTCAAATACACAAATAACAATCTTTGCACTGTTACGGGGATAGAAGAAATAGCAGAACATCTTTTTGTAAACAAAAGTTATCTTTTTCGCCTATTTCAAAAGGAGCTTCATCAAACACCGAAGAAATACATTATGGAAAAGAGACTTCTTTTAGCACAAAAAATGATCCGAGATGGCGAAAAGCCCACAACGGTTTGTGAACGTTGCGGATTTGGTGATTATACCACGTTCTAT